>JAAHIC010000457.1 GCA_010671965.1 Leptolyngbya sp. SIO4C5 | reverse complement strand
TTCCTCAGACAGGGGCTTTTGGCTTAAATCCCAAACCCCCTGCACAGAATCGATTACAGATCGCAGATAAGGCCGATCGGGGCCGTTCCAAACGTCGCTAAACTTGGCGGTAACGCCGCCGGTGGTAGAGGAATAAAGGGCGTCAATCAGCTCGTCCTCATAGGTCAGAACTAGTCCTTGGGTAGCCGCGATGGCGCGATCGCTGGCCGTGGCTGCCCCGCTGATGCCGAAATAGACCTGGCACTGGGTATCGGCGCAGAGATGGTAGTTATCAACGGCAAACCGACGCAGGTTCCGCAGGGCGTAGGTGCGGGCGAGAATAGCCTGCGCCTCAATTGTGGCGGGCGGTGCCCCTAGGCCAATTTCATAGGGTACGACGCCCCGCAGGTAGGTTTCAATCGGCACCTCGTTGACTAGGGTATAGGTGCCATAGGTGTTGGGCTGCAGCACCAGGTCGCCGCCATAAAGCTTGCGATCGCGGCTTCCTTCTCCTGCCACCACGCGAATGCGGCGATTAGGGGTGGTAATTTCAAGGCGATCGCGGCTGTAGCGATAGCCGTTGGCGATAAAAGCCGCTTTGGGAATGGCCGTGACCACTTCGCTGTCGAGAAAAACCTGATCAAAGCCACGGGACTGCACGTTCTTGATCAGCAGTCGCCGCAGCAAGGGGGTAGCATAAATTTCCCGCTTGGCCCAGACTTCCCAACCGTTGGGCTGGGCAACTTCTACTTCAATACCGCGATCGCGCCACTGATTAGCGCTGTCCTCGGCGCTTTCAAAGCTGCGGTGGGTGCTGAGAACGACCCGCTCCTGCAGGGCCGGTTTAGGCAAAGGCTGGAGGCCAATATCGAGCTTAACCTGATTAGTCGTGACGGTTTGGGTTTGCCCCCCCGTCTCGAACGTGAGCGTGAGGGCACCCTCTAGCGGCTCAATCATCAGCTCATCGTCCTCAGCTTCCCCAAAGCGCTGGACAATACCGACGCGGATTTCCGGGTTCTGCGGGGTTTGAGCCGCGACCGGACAAACGCTGGTGGCCAACCACAGGGTTGCTCCAGTCAGCAGCCAGCGCAGCGGTTGAGGTCGGGTTGGTTGAGACTGCCCGTTCAGCATCGCCACCATATCCATCAGAGCATTCAGCAAAAAATATCGTTAGTCAACAAAGGCTGAGATAGCAGCATTCTAGCCTAGCGATCGCCCCCCGTGTGAGCGGATATAACCACCGCAAAGCAGCGACTTCAAATAGGCTTGTTGGGATGGGGCGCGGGAGAGGCTTTCTGCTCCTGCCGGAGGCTGAAGATCACCTGTTCGCCTAGAAAATGGAAAAGGTAGAGGAGATGGGGACGCGGGGAACCAGAGATGCGGCGATAGGTTTTTAGGCTTTTCCTGTCTGCCACCCTGAACGCTGACGAGATTAGGACGGACGTTTCAGCTCAAAGAGGCTCAGTTCTGCGCCTTCATAATAGCGATGGGTGAGGCCGAGCGGTGTCATCCCCAGGCGCTGAGTGACGCGGATAGAGCGGTGATTGTGCGGCAGGGTGACCGCATAGAGGGCATCGAGTCCGAGTTGCTGAAAGCCGTAGTTGATGATGGCCTCGGCAGCTTCGGTGGCAAACCCTTTGCCCCAGCTTGCCTGACCAAAATGCCAGCCAATCTCAAAATCCTGGGTTGGCTCTCCCTGGGCGTCAGGAAGCTCCTTCAGCAAAATCGTTCCAATCGCTTGGGCGCTCGCCTTTTCAACCACGGCCCAGGCTCCGGTCCCGTCCTGATGAGTGTAAAAGCGATCGCGGTATTGCTGCAGGCGATCGCGGGCTGCTGCTAAAGTCTGAGCCGTTCGGCGATCGCCAATCCACTGAGTAACGGCTGGATCTGCGTAAATCCGGTAGCCCTGCTCGGCATCAGTATCGGGTGCCCAGTCTCGAATAATGAGACGAGAAGTTTCTAAACGCAGACCTGCCATAATGCCCTACTCTCTTCTCAGCGCTTTCCCTGGCTGAAGGCTAAAGATGACCCGTTCTCCCAAAAAATAAGTTAGCCCAGCCCCTAAACCAATACCCATGAGGGTATTGGCTAGGTAGTGAACCCCCAGCCAGTCTAAAACCGGAAAAATGAGAAAGCTGCGCAATAGGATAATTCCTGCCATGGATAGATGGTACATCGGCAACTGGTAGAGCAAAACAGGCTTTAGTCGCCAGCTTGCCTGGGGCCAGACTCCCAGCCGATAGACTAAAAAGCTGAACAGCAGCGAAATTTCAATCGCTGTTACGTTTGCCAGATTACGCAGCAGCGGCGTTTTAGCTTCAAACAGTGCTACAAGAACCGATATTGCTACCAGATTAAAAGCAGCTGTAATGCCACCGCATATCAAAAACCGAATCTTCTTATCTTTAAGCAAGGAGCGGCTCATGCAGAAAAGCGATTGACAACCTCAGTAGCATAGCGGCTAGCGCCAATGTGTTGAATTCGCGCAGTCTAAATCAGACATTGGTCAGGTCTGAGCCAGACGCTCACGCTTTTTCCGCCGCAGCGCTAGGCTCACAGCGACAGCAGATTGCAAAGCTTGTAAACAATCCGAGCGCCGACATTGCCGTCCCATTCGCCATTGCCCACCTCGCAGACATCAAAGCCGATAATTTGGCGATCGCTGCGGCTGACTTCCCGCAGCAGGCAAAAAGCCTCTTCTAGCTCCAGCCCTCCCGGTACGGGCGTGCCGGTACTGGGGCAGAGCTTAGGATCTAGCCCGTCTACATCAAAACTGACATACACCTGACGCGGCAGCGCCGCCACGATTTGCTGGCACAGTTCTAGCCAGGGCACGCCCTCATAGCGCCGCTGCTTCAGCGTCGCGTCGTAATGAGTGACCACGCGGCCGTTTGAGCGGTCAATCAGCGCCACTTCGTCATGACAAATATCTCGGATCCCTACCTGCACCAGACGGCTGACCTGGGGAAGCTGCAGCACGTTGTTCATAATCGAGGCGTGAGAAAACTGAAAGCCCTGATAGGCGTGGCGCAGGTCGGCGTGGGCGTCAATGTGGAGGATGCCAAAGTCGGGATACTGCGCCGCGATCGCCCGCAGGCTACCCAACGGTACGCTGTGATCACCGCCGATTACCCCTACCTTCTTTCCCTGATTCAGGGCTGTCTGGGTCTGGGCATAGAGCCAGTGGTTGACGGCCTCACACTCAGCGTTGATTTCTGCGAGGGCTTGGGCCAAGTCTGGACGCTCTGCAATGCGATCGCCCCGCTCAGTCGCCTCAATAATCTGCTGGGCCTGCTGGCGCAATGCCTCATTTTTAGGTTCAATCCAGTCGGGGGTGGGGACGAGAAAAATGCCCTGCTGCCAGCCGTCCGGATTGTCCAAATCATAGAGGTCAAGCTGGGGAGAGGCTTGCAGGACAGCGGCTGGTCCCTGCGCGGTACCCTGATGGTAGGACACGGTCACCTCCCAGGGCACGCCAAAAATAATGATATTGGCGCTGTCATAGTCGAACGGCAGGCCATAGAGATTGCCGTTGTCTAGCCCGACTCCGCTGGGGTCAAAGTTTCGGATGATTGCTTCGCGGCTTGGCATCGCCCCCTATACCCCAACGCTTTCAAACAGCATGTTGCGGATGAAGGTGGGCAGGCAGAAGGCTGCCGTATGCATGTCGGCGTTGTAGTACTGCAATCCTTTCGCCTGGGCAAACTGAGCCGCGCGATCGCGGTCGAGATTGCGCACCGGATGGGGCCCGTCCTTGGCGCAGTAGCTAAAGCTCCACATGCCTGTGGGATAGGTGGGAATAAAGGCCAGATAGCACTGCACCTGATCGACGCCAAAAATTTGTTTCAGGCAGCGGTTGAGATCGACGAAGGCTTTTTGGTTAAAGCGAGGCGATTCGCTCTGGGCCGTCATCAGCCCGCCTGGACGCAGGCAGCGATAGACCTGCTGGTAAAAATCGGCGCTAAAAAGTCCTTCCGAAGGGCCAACCGGATCGGAAGAATCGACCACAATCAGGTCATAGCTAGCCTCTGGAGCCTGGGCCACAAAGTCAATGCCATCACCAATGATGAGGTTTAGCTTAGGATCATCGAGGGCCTTGGACAGAGTAGGCAAAAACTGCTGCGACGCCTTCACCACTACCTCGTCAATCTCCACCATCGTTACCTGCTCTACCTGGGGATGCTTGAGGATTTCCCGCACGCTGCCGCCGTCACCGCCCCCAATCACCAATACGTCTTTAATAGCAGGCTGGCTCAGCATTGGCACATGGATAATCATCTCGTGATAGGCTTTTTCATCCTTCTCACTGCACATCACCATGTTGTCTACGGTCAGCATTTTGCCGTATTCAAAGGTGTCGAAAATCTCGACGGTTTGATAGGGCGATTTCTCACGAAAAACTCGCTCTCCTTTGTGGCGAATTGAGAGCGCCATGTTTTCGTTGCGATCGGTGAACCAAACGCTGCGGCTAAATTTGGGTAGTACCAGAGCTTTTGTAGCTTCGTCTCGTAGCTCACCTAATTCAATTTCCGAACGCTCCAGCAGGTCTAGCTGGCCTCGATTCAGCTCGATGGCAGAGCCATGTTCTGCCTGAAAAGCCTGCTTCAGTTTGTCATAGGAAATCCAGGGGTTGACGCTATAGCCGCAGCGTA
>JAAHIC010000456.1 GCA_010671965.1 Leptolyngbya sp. SIO4C5 | reverse complement strand
TTTCTAGGGCTGGAGCAATGGGCGTGATGTCAAGCTGGGATTTTTGACCCCTGATGTTGACATCACGCCCATTGCTCCAGCCCTAGAAATTGTTCTGGGTCAGGCAATTGGCGCTAGCGTCGGTGACTTCAACTTCAAAACCATCACCGATCGCTTTTCAGAGCTGATGTATGAATATCCGTTCCGGGTACCGGCTAAATTTGCTCTGATTATCCGCTCGCTAATTACGCAGGAAGGGGTCGCCCTTAGCCTCAATCCCAACTTTAAAATTGTTGAAATTGCTTATCCCTACGTGGCGCGGCGTCTGCTGACGGGAGAAACGGCTTCTTTGCGGCGGCGTCTGATTGACATCCTGTTCAAAGATGATCGCTTCCAGTGGCAACGATTAGAAAATCTGATTGCTATTGCTCGCAGCGATCGCCACTTTGATCTCTTTCCAACAGCCAGCTTGGGTCTGCAGTATCTCTTGTCCGAAGAGGGGCAGTACCTGCGCCGTCAGCTTCTGATTGCCCTCACGGAAGACAACCGACTCCACACGGAAGAAGTTCGTCGCCTCTGGGAGCTGATCAAAGACGATCTGACACCTACGCAGCTCTTTGGCGTAGCGTGGGAAGCCCTCTCTGATTTTTCCAGAGAGCGGGCGGCAGCTTTAGTCCCAGCAGCGGTAGCAGGACTGACAACGGCGTTAAAAGAGTGACCGCTGAGAAACTATCACCGAGCTGCAACTGCCGCTATAATTAACACTGTTTTACAAAGCTCAATTCTTCTTAGCGCGTAGCCCTGTGTACTCCACCCCTCCTTACTTACTACTGGTTGTCGGTTTGCTGGCTTCCTTCGCTGCCGGTGCTGCCTTCAACACTACTTTGCAACAGTCTATTCAAGCCTGGGTTAAAAGCCCTGCCGATCGCCCCCTTAGCCAGCTCAAAGGGCCGCAAATCTTGATTCCCTTTGTCGGTATTTGTTTTGGGGTCTGGGTATTTTTGGCTGCTGGGCTGTCTATTTTCGGCTTTGCGCTGAAGACTTCATTTGCGATCGCGGCCGGACTAACTCTGTTCAGCGGTCTGCTAATCTGGTCGCAGTTTGGCAAAATTCTGATTCAGCTAGAGCAAGGTGGCTCGCGAGCGCTTGATTTAGATGCGTTTTAACTTGTCTTGGGCGGCGGCTCGTAACGGCCTTTTCCCACTGCTCAGTTGTTGTCGGTGAGCGATTTAACCCGGTTGATCTGTGCTTGGGTGGTTGCGGCCCAGTTGGCTTGTCCCTGAGTGATGTAAAGATTGCGAGCATATTCAAAGGCGGTCAGTGCGCGACTGGGTTCGGCTAGCTCCGCCAAGGTCAGCCCAGCGCTGTAATAGGCATCAGCATAGTTGGGATTGACGTTGACGGCGGTTTGAAATGACTCTAAGGCTGCGCCGTAGTTTTCCTGGCGGAAGCGGGCAATACCCAGGTTGTAGTGGGCTTCGGCGTAGGTGGCGTGGCGGGCGATCGCGACCTCAAAAGCGCCTGCCGCCGCCGCGAGCTGATTTTGACGTAAATAAATGAGTCCCTGATAGTAGCTCGGTTCAGGCGCGTTGGCGCTATAGCGCTCAGCCTCCTCAAAGGTGCCTAGAGCCGTTTCATATTCTGCTTGCTGTAGCTGCACTAGGCCCAGGTTGTAGTGGGCAATGCCCAAAGTCGGCTCAATCTCAATTGCCCGCTGCAGATAGTCAGCAGCCTGGGCCAGATTGTTGCCCTCTAGCAGCGCCGCTCCCAGGTTGGCGTAGGCCAGCGCTAGCTGAGGGTTGGCCTGAATGGCCTGCCAAAAGGCGGTAGCGGCTTCCTGGAGCTGTCCGGTTTGGCGCAGTGCCAGCCCCAGATTGTAGTAAGCAGGGGCAAGAGCAGGATCTAGCTCAATTGCCTGGTTAAAAGCCGCGATCGCCGCTGCTGCATTCCCCTGCTGTACCTGCTGCAGCCCCTGTTCAAGCTGCACTTCGGCAGGCGATCGCTGAGGTCGAGCCTGAGCTAGCTGTAGGGGAGGAGCCGCCTGACTGGGAAAAAGCGGTATCGCTCCTAGCAGGCAAGCACTCGCCGCCAGAGTGCTCCACCTGCAAATTTGCTGTTTGACTGACTGGTTCATTGCTGTAGTTCTCCACGACTACGCTGTCTTAGACTGGCTACTCGACACCTGCCATCACCTGCCCCAAATCGCTAGGAGCCAAGTGGGCATCCATTACCTGACCATCGCGAAACCAAACCACCCGGTGGGTGAGCCGCGCCACCTCTATCTCGTGGGTCACCATGACGACAGTAATGCCATCGCTGTTCAACTCGGCAAAAATGCTCATCACATCCTGAGTTGTCTGGGTATCTAGCGCACCCGTCGGCTCATCCGCCAAAATCAGCAGGGGTCGATTAACAATAGCACGGGCGATCGCTACCCGTTGCTGCTGCCCGCCTGAAAGCTGATTGGGTCTGTTGTTGAGGCGATCGCCCAAGCCAACTCGCTGCAGCGCAGTGGCAGCCCGCTCTTCCCGCTCGGCGGCGGCAATCCCCGCATACACCATTGGCAGGCTGACATTTTCTAGCGCTGTGAGCTGAGGTAGCAGATGAAACTGCTGAAAGACAAAGCCAATCTTACGATTGCGGATATGAGCTAGGTTGGTTTCTTCTAAGTAGGCTACGTTCTCGCCATCTAGGTAGTATTTGCCGTTGGTAGGACGATCCAGGCAGCCAATGACGTTCATAGCGGTGGATTTGCCCGAGCCGGAAGGCCCCATAATGGCGCAGTATTCGCCCTGCTGAATGGCAAAGCTGACATTCCACAAGGCCCGCACCTCGGTGTTGCCAGAGCCATAGACTTTGGAGACGTTTTCAAGCTGAATTAAAGGATGAGGCATAAAAACAGGGGGGCCAGGCACTCTCTTTAGTTTACAAAATGTCTCCGGTATCTCGTCCTGCTCTAGCTTTGCAGAGTTTTCCATGCGGCAGAATGGCTGATTTTCTCCCCTTTGATCTCATTACTCAACCAGAAGAAGCAAGATGTGAGCATGAAGTTCCGGCTTTAGCCTAGGCCAGCATTAGGCACTGCGCAGGGCCACGATTGGATCTAGCTTGGCGGCCTGACGGGCTGGCACCACGCCAAAGAACAGGCCAATTCCTCCCGAAACGCTGACGGCAATGGTCACAGCGACCACTGACACACTGGGATTAAACGGGCTGACAGCACCAACCGCCAAAATCCCGGCTGCCCCGACTACGGTGCCAATCGTGCCGCCTGCAATTGAGAGAATCACTGCCTCAATCATGAACTGCAGCAAAATATCCTGCTGCGAAGCGCCAATTGCCTTGCGGAGGCCGATCTCCTGCGTGCGCTCCCGCACCGATACCAGCATGATATTCATAATGCCGATGCCACCTACCAAGAGGGAAATGCCGGCGATCGCTGCCAGCATCACAGTGAGAGCGCCGGTGATCGTACCTGCGATCGACAACAGCGTATCCTGACTTTGAATAAAAAAGTCATCTTCGCCGGTGATGTCATGGCGCAGCCGCAGCAGATTGCGAATCTGAAACTCAGCCGTCGTCATACTGGCGCGATCGCGGGCTGAAACAGAGATAAACGACACCTCAATGCCGTAGGGCGAGGTGCGACCGACAATGCGGCTAGAGAGGGTAGTAATGGGCAAAATCACGGCGTCGTCATAGTCCAGCCCTAGATTAGAGCCTTTTGTCTCCAGAACGCCCACTATCTCAAAGCTGACGCCCTTCACCCGAATTTGCTGGCCTAATGGCTGATCATCTCGAAACAGTCGCTCGGCCAGGGTGGATCCCAACACTGCCACCTGACTGTGGCGGCGCACGTCTAAATCGGTCAAAAAGCGCCCCTGCCCCATCTCAAAGCTACGCACGGTTAAAAAAGAAGGGGTGCTACCCACCACGCTGGTGTTGGCGCTGCGGTTTTGATAAATCACCAGGGAGCGGGTGCTGTATTCCGGGGCAACGCCGACGACTGAGGGCACCTGATTGGCGATCGCGGTGGCATCGTCTACCACCAGCGTCTTCGGAATTTCTAGGCTGCCCAGCTCGCGCGTTTCCCGATTTCCCGGCACGATAAACAGCACGTTTGGCCCTAGGGATTGGAGCTGCTCGTTGACAAAATCTTGCGCCCCTTCCCCAATGCCCACCATCGCAATCACCGAAGCGTTACCAATGATGATGCCTAGCATGGTCAGACTGCTGCGCAGCTTGTTGGCTGTCAGCGTCTTAGCCGCCATCTTTAAACTTTCTGAGAGATCCATTCCTTTTCCCTACTCTGTTTCTGGCTCAGCTTCGTCCTGCTGGCCAAAGGTTAGATTTTCCAACGTCTGCCCCGGCGGTAAATCAATAAAGACGCGATCGCCGGCCTCAATTCCTTCTAAAATCTGAATCTGATCGCCGACCTGAGATCCCAGGGTTACGGGGCGATAGCGAATCCGATTGCGATCGCCGGGAATCAGGACGCCAGGCTGCCCCTCCTGAGTTACTACGGCCACGGTGGGAACCACTAGGGCATCTGCAACCGCATCACCGATAAAAGCCACATCCACATTCATATTGGAGAGTAGCTGATCTTGCCCTTCCAATAGCTCAATTCGCACCTCAAATAGGGTCACATTC
>JAAHIC010000455.1 GCA_010671965.1 Leptolyngbya sp. SIO4C5 | reverse complement strand
AGCGATCGCGGTCTTGTTTTTAACCAGAAGCTTACTAATCGATTACTGTTGTCAAATTAGGGGCGATCGCGGATTTTGGTATCTAAACTATCCTGCTGAGACGATTCAATAGCTGGTAGGGTAAACAGAACATTTCTGAATTTAGACCTTAGGAGTGATGCAATGACGGGTAAGCAAATACGGCGGCGTGATGTTCTGAGGGGAACAGCTGGCTTCGGGGCAGCATTGCTGATCTCCAAGCTGACAGGATGTACAGCGGCAGAGACGGAGTCCCCTGAAGCAGACTCGGCCACACCGACAGAGGCTGCTGCTAGCGGAGAACCAGTGAAAGTGGGCTTGGTAGCCGCCCTCACAGGCTCTTCTGCCCTTTCGGGCGAGGCCATTACTCGCGGGCTTACGGTGGCGATTGATGAGGTCAATCGCAATGGCGGCGTTATGGGCGGGCGACCGCTGGAACTGGTCAGCCGCGACGATGAATCAACACCTGCTAAGGGTGTGGCGGCGGCCCGCGAACTGATTGAGCAAGAACAGGTGGCTGTTATTTTTGGCGGGCTAGACTCGCCGGTGTCACTGGCAATGCTGCCGGTTATTCATGAATTACAGACGCCTTACATGGGGGTTTGGGCTGCCGCCACGGGCATCACCCGCAACGATTTTGATCCCAACTATGCGTTTCGGGTTTCGGCCAATGACAATATCGTCGATCGCTTTTTGGTCAAGCACATCAGCGAGAACTACAGCGAGGTGTCTAAGGTGGGTCTGCTGCTGATTAACAATCCCTGGGGGGAATCTAATCAGTCTGGCTTTGAGGAATGGGCCCCCGAATATGATTTGGAGATCGTGGGAATTGAGAAATTCAATGACGGCGAAACCGATATTTCGCCGCAGCTCTCACGGCTGAGAGAGGCGGGAGCAGAAGCTCTGCTGATGGTAGCCAATGCCGCTCCCGGCGCTCAGGCAATGAAGTCTTTAGAGCGGCTGGATTGGGACGTGCCGGTGGTTTCACACTGGGGCATTTCTGGCGGGCGCTTTCCAGAGTTGGCCGGACAGGCAGCGGCTGACAAAGTCGTTTTTGTGCAAACCTACAGCTTCTATGGGGAGCAGGGGGAAAAAGGAGAAGCAGTACTCAGCGATCTCAAAGATACCTATAACCTCAGCGGACCAGATGAAATTTTGGCTCCGGTAGGTACGGCCAACGCCTATGACGCTTTACACCTAACGGCTTTAGCCTTGGATACGGCAGCTTCGACGGAAGGCCCCAAGTTGCGAGAGGCTTTTTTCAATTTACCGACATACGAGGGTTTGATCAAAACCTATGAGCAGCCTTTCACGCCGGACGATCACGACGCGCTCGATGAAAACGACTACGTTCTGGTGCAGTGGCAGGGAAATGAAATTGTCCCGGTAGAGAGCTAAGAAAATTTCATTGCTAATGTGGCCACAACTAATTATCTCTGGCATTGCAATTGGCAGCATGTACGGCCTGGTAGCCCTTGGCTTTCAGATGACGTTTGCCGTTTCCAAAACGATGAACTTCTCTCAGGGGGCTTCAGTGATGCTGGGGGCAGTGCTGTGTTACGTCCTCAATATTGCCTGGGGCTGGCCGCTAATTGTGGCCCTGGGGGTGACGGCGATCGCCTGCATTGGTTTTGGCCTACTGGTGGAGCGGCTAGCGGTGCGCCCCTTTGCTAAGGCAGGTTCTAATTCCTGGCTGCTGACCACAATTGCAGTAGGCATCGTCGTGGAAAATCTGGCGATGCTCACTTTCGGCAAGGAGGTGCGGGCTTATCCCTCACCACTCGCAGAGACGCCGCTGCGCATATTAGGCGTTGGCATTTTTCCACTGGAACTGCTAATTCCGGTGGTAGGGCTAGGTATTGCTTTGGCGGTACGGCTGCTGTTCACGCGATCGCTCTTGGGTAAGGCGCTGCAGGCCGTCAGCGAGAATCACGACACCGCGCGGCTGATGGGCATTGCGGTAGAGCCGATGGTTGCCTTTGCCTACGGCGCATCAACGCTGCTGGCGGGACTGGCGGGAATTTTGATTGCGCCGATTACGAATGTGGCGGCAACTATGGGCACCCTGCTGGGACTCAAAGCCTTTGCCACGGCTATTATCGGCGGTCTGGATAATCCCTGGGGAGTGATGGTCGCAGGCATTCTCTACGGCGTGGTGGAGGCGATCGCGGCGGGACTTTTGGGTGGCAGCTATCGAGAAATTATCGGCTTTGCGGTGGTGATTGGGGCACTGGCGCTGAGGCCAGGGGGTCTATTTGGGCGGCAGCAGGTGAAGAAGGTATAGGAATGGGCATACGAAGCTGGATCCATTTGGGGCTGCTCATAGCGGCGATCGCGGCAGTCAGCCTAGCCCCCAATACCTATTACCTGTTCAATCTAGGCATGATTGCGGTGATGGCCCTGGTGGGGGTGGGACTCAATATTCTGGTGGGTTTGTCCGGCCAGATCTCTATTGGTCATGCTGGATTTTTAGCAATTGGCGCTTATACCAGCAGCCTGCTGATGCTGCGGGCCGACTGGAATTTCTGGCCCGCTCTGGGGGCAGCCACGCTGGCAGCGGCGATCGCGGGTACTCTGCTGTCAGCCCCTACCCAGCGGGTCAAAGGCCCCTATCTGGCGATGATCACCATCGCTTTCGGCATTATTGTCGAGCAGGTGCTGATTGAGTGGGTGCCGCTAACAGGCGGCTTTGGCGGACTGAGCGGCATCCCTAAACCCGGGCTGCCGGGGCTAGCTCCAACGCTGCGCAGTACGGTGATGATAGCGGCTGTGGTGGCTATTTTGGCGATCGCGGGCTTTCGCTGCTTGAAAAGCCATCCTTGGGGGCAGGCTTTTCAAGCGGTGCGCGATGACGAGGTGGCAGCGGCGGCGCTGGGGCTAGATCCCGTTAAAATTCGCGTGGTTGCCTTTGCCCTGTCAGCGGCGCTGACCGGACTGGCGGGCGGTTTTTTTGGGCCAGTGGTAGGGTTTGTCAGCCCAGATAGCTTTACTTTCCATCGCTCAATTTTGTTTTTACTGGCGGTGATTCTGGGGGGATTAGGGGCCGCTGAGGGGCCTTTGATTGGGGCTGTTGTTTTAGTGCTGCTGCCAGAGCTGCTGAGTGACTTCGCAGAATATCAGCTTCTATTTTTCGGTGCTCTACTGCTGCTGACGCTGTGGCTAGTGCCGAGCGGCATCATGAGTTTTTTACAGCGCTTCGGGCGATCGCCGAAGCCCAGCTTTCCCCTAGAAGCGCCCCCAGAAATGCCCGCCTTTATTGCCCAGCAGCAAACCCATGAAAGCCTGCAGGTTGAGCAAGTGAGCATTCAGTTTGGCGGGGTGCGGGCTGTTGAAAAAGTCAGCCTGCGGGCCGAACCCGGCACGATTACGGCAGTCATCGGCCCCAACGGGGCGGGAAAAACGACGCTGCTGAATCTGATTAGCGGTTTCTATCAGCCTCAGTCAGGACAGGTTAAGCTCGGCGATCGCGACCTGACCCAGCTCTCTAGCGCCAAGATTGCCAGTGCCGGAGTTAGCCGCACGTTTCAGGCTACGCGGTTATTCAATTCTCTCTCGGTGTTAGAGAATTTGTGCATTGCGCATCAGGGAAGTCAGCTTATCCCAATGGGGCAGGCAGCTAGCGGGCGATCGCGGTTAGGAGAAAAAGATTTTTTAGAACTGCTGTCTTTTGTCGGTTATGGCGGTAACGTGCATACCCAAGCAGCCAACTTGCCCTTCGTCGATCGGCGGCTGGTGGAGATTGCCAGAGCGCTGGTGACAGAACCGCAGGTGTTGCTGCTAGATGAGCCTGCTGCCGGACTGAGTAAAGGCGACAAAGAGCGCCTAGCGGCGCTGCTGCGCCGAATTGCCAGCGGCGGGCTGAAGGTGATTTTAATTGAGCACGACATGGACGTGGTGATGGGAATTTCTGATACGGTCATTGTGCTCGACAGTGGTGAGCTGATTGCGGCGGGTTTGCCAGCAGATGTTCAGCGCGATCCACTGGTTTTAGAAGCCTATTTAGGTCATGAGGGCACCGTTACAGCCCGCAGCGGTCAACCGCCAGCGCATCCGCTACTGGAAGTGACGGGCTTAGCGTCTGGCTACGGCGAGCTGGCGGTGCTCAAAGACATTTCTCTGACAGTTAATCAAGGAGAACTGGTTGCCGTTATTGGCGCTAATGGCGCCGGTAAAACCACGTTGCTCAAAACCCTAGTCAATCTGATTTCCGCTCAATCGGGCAAAGTTGAATTTGCTGGTGTCCCTCTGCAGCATCCCAGCCATGAAATGAGCCGTCTAGGCATTGTGCTGGTACCAGAAGGGCGACAGGTGTTTGCGGAACTGACGGTCTACGACAATTTACAACTGGGTGCTTTTAGCCGCCGAGACGATCAGGTTAAAGCTGATATCGAAGGTTTGCTGAAGCGATTTCCCCGCCTGCAACAGCGACGGTATCAGCGAGCGGGCCTGCTCTCTGGGGGAGAACAGCAAATGCTGGCGATCGCTCGCGGTCTGATGGCGCGGCCGCAGCTCCTGCTCTTAGATGAGCCTTCCCTGGGCCTCAAGCAGAAGGACCCCAGCCCCTGGGAGGCCATCGAGGCCAAGTACCCCGTGGGCAGCCGCATCCGCGGCGAGGTGA
>JAAHIC010000454.1 GCA_010671965.1 Leptolyngbya sp. SIO4C5 | reverse complement strand
GAGGTAGAGTCATCACTTCATAGAACAAGTAAGTCTGTCCAAGCTCTCCGTGTTTTTGCAGTTGTCTGCTAGTAATACGGAGGGGGCCGTCACGCAGATACTTCACCAAAACATGATTTATGAAAGCTTCACATATGAGCCGTAAAGCAGTAAGACTGTAAAGCTGCAATGAAGCCATCAGTACAGTAGCTGAGTTACCGCCAACGCCAACGTCGGATAAGCAAAGCCAGATTCCACTTTTACCAGTTTCGTTTGCCAGCTTGAAAACACTTAAGCGGGCTGAATTTACCAGAGTCTATCCAATCAAACTTACTTTGGCAGTAGCATTGCGGTCTTGCTCATCTAGTTTGACTTTGGGAATCCGCACAAATACCAAGACTCTTTATTAATTATTAGCTAACGCTCAAGCTAAATTAGACCCAGATTGGGAACAATGAGGTTGGTAAGGCTCAGCAGCTTTGCTGAGTTCTAGATAGCACTATCAGCCATTTCTCTGATTGAGATTTAGACGTAGCAGGGTTATTCTGATTAGATAAAAACCTTAGATATTCAGCATTTGATCCTGACTTATCAAGCTTTTCGGCGCTAAACACTCAATAGGCAGACCTAACTATTTGCAGATGGGTAAAGCCCGCCGGGTATGGCTGTGCTCAAGTGACAGCGAACCCATGCGGGTGTTGAGTTTCGTTGCTCAACCGTAACTTATACTTGACACTCACTCATGTTTAGCGGCGCCTACCTGCTTAAAGAAAACTTGTCTCTTTCATGCCGTAGTCAATATTCGTAGAAGCATGGCGCTCAGAATTTTTTATCCTAAAAACTACAATTCGGCCCATAGAACCTTCAACAAGATCAACAAATTTCGTTCTGAGTCGCTGCAAAAAGGAACAGAGCAAGCCAACAAATTTCAGCTATTAAGATATTTTGCAATTAGTGGGTTCATTGCATTTGTTTTAACCGCGATCGCCCTTAACCATTTTTACCATCATCAATCGGTTAAAAATCTCATTCACCTGACCGAAGAACAAAATGTTGCCCTGACCAAATCATTTTCCAATACGCTTTGGCCAGAATTTTCCATTTTTCTCCAGTCCACTGGCCCGCTGAGCGATCAGGAACTCAAGCATCACCCCAAGATGGCTGAGATGCAGCAAGCTGTCTTTGCCCAGATGAAGGGATTGTCTGTTGCCAAAGTAAAAGTTTTTGATTTAGAGGGGAGAACCGTTTTTTCCACTGACGCTGCTCAGATTGGAGCCGACAAGAGCCAATCTAGCGGGTTTATGGCGGCGAGAGCTGGCGAAGTTGTGAGTCAGCTAGGGCATCGAGACTCATTTCAATCAATTCAGGGTCAGTTGAAAGAACCAGATTTGCTTTCCAGCTATGTGCCGATTGTTTCAGGGACAGAGGCCGATGTTCAGGGTGTGCTCGAGCTGTATAGCGACGTTACGCCTTTGATGAGTCAAATTTATCAAACTCAGCGAACTATTCTGTTGGGCAGCTTTGTTATTCTGATTGGACTCTACAGTGCTCTGTTTTTAGTGATTAAGCGAGCCGATCAAATGATTAAGCAGCAGCACGAGGCTTTGCAAAAGTCGCAGATTGACTACAAAAGGCAGGCCAGTATTTTAGAGACAACCCTCAGCAACCTGCGGCAGACACAAACTCAGCTAGTTCACAGCGAGAAAATGTCGAGTCTAGGTCAGATGGTGGCAGGCGTAGCCCACGAAATCAACAATCCGGCTGGCTTCATATACGGCAACCTGCAATATCTTACCCAGCAGTTTAATGAACTGACGGAGCTGCTTAGGCTTTATCAAAAACACTATCCGGCACCTGCAGCCGAAATCGCTACTCAGGTTGAGGACATAGACATAGAGTTCGTGATTGCTGATTTGCCCCGTTCATTAGAGTCTATGCAGATAGGGGCCGAGCGAATTCGACAGATTGTGCTTTCACTGCGAAACTTTTCCCGCCTCGATCGCGCGGGCATTGATAAGTTTGACCTACATCAGGGGCTAGAAGATACGCTGCTGCTGCTGCAAAACCGGCTCAAGGGTAAAACAAACTATGCCGCCATTAAAGTCGTCAAGCACTACGGAACGCTGCCGCTGATTGCAGCCCACGCCGGACAGCTCAATCAGGTGTTTATGAATCTGCTGAATAACGCAATTGATGCTATTCGAGAAAAACAGCTTGAACAGATAAAGACTGGCGATCGCAGCAGTCCAGCAGAGATTGAAATTTCAACCCAGGCAGCGGGCGATCGCATTTGCCTCACGATTCGAGACACGGGTTGCGGTCTCTCTGAAAAAACGCGCGCTAAGATTTTCGATCCCTTCTTCACCACCAAGCCCGTCGGCAAGGGGACGGGGCTAGGTTTGTCAATCAGCTATCAGGTGATTACCCAAAACCATCGAGGCCAGATAAAATGTGAGTCGGCCTCAGGCGCAGGGACCACGTTCATCCTGACGCTGCCTGTGCAGCAGCCTGAAGCTAGCCCCTAAGTTAAGCAGCCTTGCGTTTATGCAGCGCTACAGACAGGTTTTGTGGCTTTTTTGGAGTACAGCGATCGCAGCCGAACTAGAGTATCGGCTCAATTTTTTGATCGCTGCTCTCAGCAGCTTGGGTAGTTTGGCAGGCAGTCTGTTTGGCCTGTTTCTCTTCTACCAGACGGGCTACGAGTTTCAAAACTGGAACTGGGAAGAGGCCCTGATTGTCTTAGGCATTTTCACGATGCTGCAGGGCTTTGCCGCCACGTTTTTGGCCCCCAATCTCAACAAAATTGTCAGGCATGTGCAGGAAGGCACCCTTGATTTTGTCTTGCTCAAGCCGGTGAGCTCTCAGTTTTGGCTTTCAACCCGAGCTCTCTCACCCTGGGGCGTCACCGATTTGTTTTTTGGTCTAGGCACGATCGTCTATGCGGGCAGTCGGCTCGGCTTAGAGGCTTCTGCTTACTTGTGGGGGCTGCCGCCTTTGCTGTTGGGAGCGGTGAGTCTCTACAGCCTGTGGTTCATGCTGGGAGCTACCAGCATCTGGTTTGTCAAAATTTATAATGTAACTGAGGTTTTGCGCGGCCTAATTGAGGCGGGACGGTTTCCGATGGCAGCCTATCCGGCTGCCTACCGCGTCTTTTTCACCTTCATCGTGCCCGTGGCCTTTTTGACCACGGTGCCAGCAGAAACCTTGCTGCAGCGAGTAGACTGGGGCTGGCTTTTGGGGTCAGCACTTTTAGCAGCCGCTCTGTTTCAGGTTTCTCGCTGGTTTTGGCGCTTTGCCCTGCAGTTTTATACCAGTGCCTCTAGCTAATGGAACAGCAGATTTTAGTTTGTCAGAATCGGAGCTGTCGCCGCTATGGATCAGCTCAGGTTCTGAGAGCGTTTCAACAGGCGGGCGTTGAGGCAGAACGGAGTGGCTGCTTAGGTCAGTGCGGCAATGGGCCGATGGTCTTGGTTTTGCCTGAAGAAATCTGGTATGACCGCGTGATTCCCCGCCAAGTGGACAAAATTGTAGAGCAGCATTTGCAGCAGGGGCTACCAGTGCGATCGCTGCTGTATAGAAAATTTCATCATGGAGGCTGAGGGTAAGAGTCTGTCGGTATCAGTGATGAGTCAGATAAAGGCGACGCGGCGACGCGGGGATTCGCCCCCGACATTTGGGCTGGACCAACGGCTACTCCTTTTGTAAAAGCTGGGAGAAAGCAAGATCTTCAGAAGCCAGCACAAAGATAGTGGGGGGGAGCTTGGCGGTCATGTGCTGCAGCTTTTCGTAGTATTGGCTGAAGTTTTCATCCGGTCTGGCTAAGCCTAGAAAAATGAGGTCGGCTTTGCGAGAGGAAGTCAATAGAATCTGATCAAAAGGTCTATTATCGGCAATGATCACCTGGGAGGTAGCGCCAATGCGCAGGCTATCTGCCAAGCTCTCTAGGTTGATTTTGGCCGCATCTGCCGCCGATTGGTTGGGGACGACCAGTTTTAGGCTCACCTCCGCGCCCATCCACTGCAGACTAGTACGTATCAGGTAGGCCAGAATTAGCATCAGGCCGCCGTTGTCCTGCAGGCCGCCCCACCAGACGTCAATTCGGCGACGCCGCAGGAGGGGATATGTGCCAAAGCTGCTCTGTTCTGGATCGGCTCGCAGAATCACAATGTTGCGTTTGGCCTGATGGCATTTGGCAATAAACTGGCAGTAGCGATCGCGGCTCTCTGGATTTTCCGTATCGCCAATCAAGATTGTGTTAGGCACGAGCTGGCCGATACCATACGCCTCAACCAGATTCTCTGCGCCCTCAAATGGCCCCGGTGCTGTCACCAGCCGCACCATAGCCTGAATACCGTGTCGCTCTAAATAGTCTTGAATAGTGGCCTCCATTGTTTCCTGCTGGGCCACGCTGCGGGAACCGCTGGGAATGACGCTGGCTACAGTGATTAAACCTCGGTTGTGGGTGAGCGCAGCGGCTAGCTCAATCAGGTGCCAGCGGCGGGTAGGGGCGCCGGAAAAAACCAGGATGTGGGGCCGCCAGTTTTTAGCATCAGGCGTTTTCTGAATGTTGTAGAGGCCTGTGCGCACTAAGGTCATCCACAGTCCCTGACGCACATCCCCCCAGGTGGCACTCAGCTCTCGCCGCTCCAGCCAGATATAA
>JAAHIC010000453.1 GCA_010671965.1 Leptolyngbya sp. SIO4C5 | reverse complement strand
ACTACTGCTGATGTATAACATGACTGAAAGTACTCTTATGAGATCTGTAAATATATACTGGGTTCTCTATGTGGCAACAGTTTTATCGGTCAAGCTGAGATAAAAATATAAAAACGTTTTTAACCAGAGAATTGTTTAACCCAAAACAAACTTTGGTTTTTTGCTATGAATATACTTTCTTCTTGCAAGGGAAATGAATACTATTAAGCCTGACTTTATCATTATCGGTGCTATGAAGTGTGCAACGACAACGCTTCATGAGCAGCTAGTAGCTCAGCCTCACATTTTTATGTCAACTCCTAAGGAGCCAAACTTTTTTAGTGACGATAGTGAATATGATAAAGGAATTGGCTGGTATTCCAGTCTGTTCGCCGAGGCTAAAGCTGAAGATCTCTGCGGCGAGGCTAGCACTCACTATACTAAGTTACCAACTTATCCCCAAGCGGTTGAGCGCCTTAAATCTCATGTGCCCGATGCCAAGCTAATTTATATGATGCGGCATCCGGTTGATCGACTTGTTTCCCACTACATCCATGAATGGACACAACGGGTAATTTCAACGGATATCAACTCAGCACTTAGCACTCACCCAGAACTAACTGCCTATAGCCAATACAGCTATCAGCTCCAGCCGTTTTTCGAGGCTTTTGGTAGAGAGCAAGTTTTGCCGGTTTTCTTTGAACGGTTCTGTGTTCATCCGCAATCAGAATTGGAGCGTATTTGCAGATTTATTGGCTATTCGGGACATCCTGTTTGGCAAGACGAGTTTGAGCGAGGTAATGCGTCAACGGAAAGACTGCGACGCAGCGCTTGGCGGGACTTGCTGGTTGAAGCTCCCGTGCTCAAACAAATTCGTAAACAGTTTGTGCCCAAGGAGTTTCGTAACTGGATCAAAAGCTGGTGGACCTTAAAGGAAAAACCGCAGCTTTCTGCAGACAATCTAGCGTTTTTAAAGGAAAAATTTGATCCCGACCTCAATATATTAGGAAATTGGCTAGGCTGGGAACTAGACTACGACAATTTTAAGGAAACTGTTAGAGATCGGGTGCCTGCTTGGGAAATCTCCGAGTAATAGATAGACAACCTAATTCTATTGGTCATCTTATCATATGTACATTTGACTAAGATTTTTTCTACTTAGCTATATGCATAACTCTTCTAGTAGCTTAGAAACGGTTATAAAAAGCACTGCGCGGGTTGTCGGCCATTCGACTGCGCCCGTTATTGTTGTGGGTCTGCCCAGGAGCGGTTCATCTTATTTGGCCCATGTCCTGTCTTGTTTAGATGACTGGTTCGTATTTGATGATTTGTATCCCTATCAGAAAGCGGCTGCTTTAGGAATTTCTACTTCCTCGAACCTGGCTGAGAATCAGCAACTGCTTGAAAAGCTGATCAACTCACTGACCTGGCAGTTACGAGCAAAAATTAAGTTTGAGGAAAATTTCTATATTCCTGAGTTAAGCCTAGAAGATACGTTTGACATGGAGCGATCGCTCTTGCAAGCGTTAAATACTAATCCGCTTACTTGGTCTCAGGTGTTGGAAGAATGGCTGATGCGGCTGGCGCGGCACTGCGGCAAACATCGTTGGGGCTACAAAACGCCGCAGGACTTTATGCATATGGATGAGCTAACCGACACCTTTCCGGGCGTAAAGTTCATCTATATTTTGCGCGATCCGCGCAAGATGATGCGCTCCTTCAAGGGCCTGCCTCGCGTCAAAACCCACGGTAGCCAAGACGGGGAATCGCGTCAGTATCACCCCGTTGTTTATTCTCTGTACTGGAAAAAGGCTTATGAGAAGGTGCAAGACTTTATTCAACGAGGACGAGCGCCGGTTGAAGTTGTCAAGTTTGAGGACTTGGTGAAAACGCCTGAGGCTGTAGCCGATCGCTTAGCGGTTTTTCTAGACACTCAAGTATGCGGGCAGGTTGCCTTAGACAAGCGGAATTCTTCGTTTAAGGGAAGTTCTTCTAAAGAACTGACTCAAACTGAGATGATGATTTGCGAGCGGATTGCGGGTTCCTGTATGCGGTCAGCCGGTTATGAGCTACACCATCCGCGTCCCAACGGTTTGGACATTATAGATTTGCTAAACACATCAGCGATTTTTACCACCTATCAGGTTCAACGGCTAGTCACGGATAAGCGAGCAAGAGCCTCAATTCTGACTTTTGTTCAGAGTTTGTTGGGCAAGTAAATCTGTCGTGAGCGGCTTACGGCTGCATTAAGGCTTCGTCAATCACCAGCAGCAGCAGAAAAAGAGCGATCGCCACCAAAACTGAAGCTGTCCGCCGCGCAAACCCTAGGCGCTGCTCCAATAGCTTATTTTTCTCTGCCAATAGGGCAGCAGCTTGCTTTTGGGCCGCTTTGGTGGCCTCTCTAGCGGCTTCTAACTGCTTGACTAAATCGGGGGCTTGCTCTTGCCGGACAAAGCGAACAAGATAGTCGTGAACGAGCTGGTAGCGATCGCCCGTTTGCTCAGGAATTTCAAAAACCAGGCCCGATCCCACTAGAATTGCCAGCACCAGAGTGAGCTGTGGGAGGGTAAAGTCCATGCTCAGCAGCGTCAATTCTTCGGCTAATTCTTCCTGGGTTTTAAGAGGGCGGTAGAGGCGATTGTCTGCGTCTTCATCCGTGAGCAGATACAGTACTACCCAGGCCAAGTTCTTATTGGGCGGGCCGCAGTCGCTGACAACGCTGTCAAGAAACTGCTGTACCAGCCTTTGCTTCGGCTGATCGCCAAGCTGACGATATTGGCTCAGGGAATCAATGCCTTCTCGCTGTAGTTCTGCTCCCACGACCTGTAGCTCGATGGGTCGGACTTCCCCTGTTTCAGCGGCCAAATCTGCGACTAAAGCCGCAATTAAGTCACCTGGCAGGTAGTACTGAGCGCTGGCTGTCAGTTGACGAATGACCTGCTCCGCTCCGGCCATAGAAAAGTTGCCCAGTCCATAGCGAATCTCTCGGCCTAGAATATCGTTGTCAATTGCGCTGAGATCCACCAGCCGCTCAATCTCTAGCAAATAGTGCAGGTAGTCTTCCCGCAGCGCTAGCACCACTTTGACAAATGGCAGCTCTAAACAGTGCTGAAAGAACTGGTAGAATCGCCGCCGCTCTTTTAGCTCCGGCCACTCAAAAAAGAATTCCTCAAACTGATCAAAGATGAGAATGACAAGCTGATTTTGCTCTACCGCCAACGCAATCAAGCGCTCCAGTCTTGGCTCTACCGCCTCTCCCTCAACTTTTTCCGTTTTTGCCGCTGCGCTCCCCCGATTCTCTAGTATCCTGGCGATCGCCGTTTCCCAGCTGCCATAAACCTGCAGCAAAACAGGCACGACTGTGCGCCCCTCCGGCGTTTCTTGCCGTAGCGCTGGGACTAAGCCCGCATTCAGAATAGAGCTTTTACCCACGCCGGAATCGCCGTGAATAACAATGAGCTGATAGCGCGGCAAGCTCAGGCGATCGACCAAAGCCCGCACGTCCTGCTCCCGACCGGAGGCCGTAATTTCAGAAGCAACAATGGCGTGTGTCTCCTCATCTAGCGGCGCGGTAGAGGCGGTAAGCTGATGGGGCTGAACGGCACTGGCTCCGACAAAAGCTCTCAGGTTGAACTGATATTCGGTCTTGCGTAGCCCTTGTTTGATCTGAAAAGCGGCTAAATATTGGCCTTGCTCAAAGTAGTGATGAATGAGCTCATTGAGAATTTGCAGATACAGCATTAAATCGAGGTTGGGATCGCTTTGAGCGCGAGCCGTCTCCAGGTGAGCGATCGCTTTCTCTGGCGCTGCCGTATGCATCATGGCTTCGCCCAGCAGAAAGTGGTACCAGCCCTTTTGAAACTTTTGAGCGATCGCTAAGGCCGATCCCCGGTCAGCTTTCTCAACAGACTCTACCTGTGCCACCAGATCTAAGGCCCGCTGTGCCTCTGCCTGAGCCGTTGTCCAATCGCCCTGTCTTAAGGCAATTTCTGACAAATAGCCGCGATCGCGGGCGAGCCGAATCCAGTCTTGAGCCTGCTGATGTAGCGGCAGCGCTTCCGCCACGACCGCGCTCAGTTCCAGCCAGTCGCCCTGTTTTTGCAAGACCTCTGCCAGCGCGTGAATAAACTGCGCCAGCCGCTGAGACTGTCCCTGCTGTCGAAAAATGGCTAAACACTGCTCAAAATAATGGCGGGCCTGCCCCAGCGCTGCCTCGTAGGCCGATCGCTGCAATACCCCGTAGCTGCGCCACCAAATTCCTAAATAAAAGAGCAAAACCGCTGCGCGATCGCAATAGGCAGTCAACAATGCGGGTTCAGAACCGCTTTCAGCCTCTTTCGCCACTTGCCTTTCACTGTTGCTATTTTCCTGATCTTCCCGGCTTTCCCCTTTTTTCTCCTGCCAAAATTGCAAACTACGCTCATAGCGCGATCGCGCCGCTTCCATCTCTAATTGGGCGTGCGCTTCTCGACCCCGCACCAAGTCTAGACACGCCTGCAGGACAGGATCAAGAGTACGGCCAGCAGTGGCTAAATCATTCAGGGCAAATTCAAGTTCGCTGCTGAGTTGGGAGTCACTCTCTTCGTAACCGCTCGTGCCGTTGATCTGGCCGGCCAGGAACAGCCCGTCGTACCGCTTCGAGGCGACCGGGCGCACGAAGC
>JAAHIC010000452.1 GCA_010671965.1 Leptolyngbya sp. SIO4C5 | reverse complement strand
GCTGAGCTTGGCCTTCATGGAAGCGCTTACCATTTACGGCCTGGTTGTTGCTCTCGTTCTGCTCTTTGCTAACCCTTTTAGCTAAGAAGTAGATATGGAAGAGGGAGTTGCTAGTCAACTTCCTCTAAAATTTGCGGGTCAATAGTAAACGTTTTGATTTTCAAGCCCCTCTATGACATGAGGGCATTGACTTATGACATATTGGATAACGCTATTGGCGGTTGAGGCTGCTGCTGAGGGAGGGGGTCTCTTTGACTTTGACGCCACGCTTCCTCTAGTTGCTGTGCAGTTTGTGATTTTGGCCGTTATTCTAAATGCCGTCTTTTACAAGCCCTTAGGCAACGCGATCGATGAGCGTGATGGCTACATTCGCGGTAGTCAGGCAGAGGCTGAAGAGCGGTTGCAAAAAGCTGAGCGTTTAGCCCAGCAGTACGAGCAGGAACTGGCAGACACGCGCCGTCAGTCTCAGGCTTTGATTGCTGACGCCCGTGAGGAAGCTCAGAAGCAGTCATCTGCTAAGATTGCAGCCGCTCAGCAAGAAGCTCAGGCTAAGCGAGAACAAGCGCAGCAGGAAATCGATCAGCAGAAAGCGGCGGCTATGGCCACGCTTGAAGGCCAGGTTGATGAACTGAGTCAGCAAATTTTAAACAAGGTTTTAGCTGGCGTTTCAACATAGCTGAAGTTAGATAACGAGTAGTTTGCATCCTACTGCGTCTTGAGTAAGCTGCAAGCTGCCAACCTTTGATTATTTGAAGTGACTTTGATTACTGTGGGCAGCGTGTATCCGTGATGGAAAGTATAGTTTTTTTCAGATTGCTAGCTGTCGAAGAAGGTGGCGTAGGGCTGAATTTTGATTTGCTAGAGACAAATCTGATCAACCTGGCAATTATTATTGGTGTCTTATTTTACTTCGGCAGTAAGTTTCTGGGGAATACCCTGGCAACCCGTCGGCAAGAAATTGAAGCCGCTATCAAAGCAGCCGAGAAACGCAAGCAGGAAGCCTCCTCGGCGCTGGCTGAGCAGCAGCAGAAGCTAGCTCAGGCTCAGGTTGAAGCGGAGCAAATCAAGGCGAGAGCTGAAGAAAACGCGACGCGGGCCAAGGGTGAAATCTTGCAGCAGGCCGACAAGGACGTTGAGCGATTGCAGGCGGCGGCTGAGCAAGATTTATCAGCTCAGCAAGACAAAGTTATGCGGGAATTGCAGAAGCGCATAGCGGCTTTGGCAATGGACCGAGTTGAAGCCCAGCTAGCTGACCGGCTTAATGAAGATGTCCAGCGACAGCTAGTAGACAAGAGTATTGCACTGTTAGGAGGTCGTTGATGAGCGGCAGTCTAGTTAATTCAGAAATTATCGACCCCTACGCGCAGGGACTGATGTCTTTGGCGAAGGATCAGAGTTTAACCGATCGCTTTGGTGAAGACGCCGCTGGTTTGCTCTCGATTCTGCAGGAGTCAGCAGAACTCAATCAGTTTTTGGGCAGCCCGCTAGTGGGCGCAGAGGCAAAGAAATCTGTTCTGCGTCAGGTGGCCTCAGAGAGTCTTCATCCCTACATGCTCAACTTTCTCATGCTGCTGATTGACAGAGGGCGTATCTCTCTGCTGACAGGCGTTTTGAAGCAGTATCAGTCATTGCTGCGGGATTTGAACAAGACGGTGCTGGCTGAAGTGACTTCTGCCATCGAACTGACGGACGAACAGAAGGAGTCTGTACGTCAAAAGGTTCTGTCGATGACGGAGGCTCAAGGTGTCGATTTGGAAACTCAAATTGATCCTGATCTGCTAGGGGGCGTCATTATTAAGGTTGGTTCTCAGGTGGTTGATGCCAGCCTTCGCAGTCAGCTTCGTCGAATTGGACTACAGCTCGGCAGTGCCGCCTGATTCTGACTTGCTCGCACTTTTGATAACCTACTCACTGTTCTTAGAGATTCAGTAACTTTTATGGTAAGCATCAGACCTGACGAAATTAGCAGCATTATTCGACAGCAGATCGAACAGTACGATCAGGAGATTAAAGTTTCCAACGTGGGAACAGTACTCCAGGTTGGAGACGGTATTGCTCGAATTTATGGCCTAGACAAGGCGATGGCAGGAGAACTGCTGGAGTTTGAAGACGGTACTGTGGGTATCGCCCTCAACCTGGAAGAGGATAATGTGGGCGCGGTGCTGATGGGCAGCGGCCGCGATATTCAAGAAGGGAGTTCGGTTAAGTCAACAGGGCGGATTGCTGAAGTTCCGGTAGGCGAAGCCCTGCTGGGCCGCGTTGTGGATTCTCTCGCTCGTCCGCTAGATGGCAAAGGCGATATTCAAACTTCTGAAACTCGTCTAATTGAGTCGGGAGCGCCTGGCATTATTGAGCGGAAGTCAGTTTACGAACCGCTGCAGACAGGGATTACGGCTATTGACGCTATGATTCCGGTGGGACGCGGTCAGCGAGAGCTAATCATTGGCGATCGCCAAACTGGAAAAACTGCGATCGCGATCGACACCATCCTCAACCAGCACGACCAAAACGTAGTTTGTGTTTACGTAGCGATTGGTCAAAAAGCCTCTTCGGTAGCGCAGATCGTCAGCGTTTTGGAAGAGCGGGGCGCCATGGAGTACACCATTGTCGTCGCTGCCAATGCCAATGACCCGGCTCCGCTGCAGTATCTCGCTCCCTACACCGGCGCAGCGCTAGCTGAATACTTCATGTACAACGGTCGCCATACCCTGGTGATCTATGATGACCTGACCAAACAAGCTCAAGCCTATCGTCAAATGTCGCTGCTGCTGCGTCGTCCGCCCGGACGGGAAGCTTACCCCGGTGACGTTTTCTATCTCCACTCCCGTCTGCTAGAGCGGGCAGCCAAACTAAGCCCTGCTCTCGGTGAAGGCAGCATGACGGCACTGCCGATTATCGAAACTCAGGCAGGTGACGTTTCAGCCTACATTCCCACCAACGTAATTTCTATTACAGACGGTCAGATTTTCTTGTCTTCTGACCTGTTTAACTCCGGCCTGCGGCCTGCCATCAACGCCGGTATTTCCGTCTCACGAGTGGGATCAGCCGCGCAGATTAAGGCCATGAAGAAGGTGGCTGGTAAGGTGAAGCTGGAGCTAGCTCAGTACGACGAGCTGCAGGCGTTCGCCCAGTTTGCTTCTGACCTGGATCAGGCCACGCAGAAACAGCTAGCTCGCGGTCAGCGTCTCCGGGAACTGCTAAAGCAGCCTCAGTATTCGCCACTGCCGGTTGAGGAGCAAATTGCGATCATCTACGCCGGTATTAATGGCTTTATGGATGATGTGCCGGTGGAGAAAGTATCTAACTTCGCCGTTGAGATGCGCGAGTATATCCGCAACAATAAGCCCAAGTATGCTGAGCTAGTCAGAAACGAGAAAAAGCTCAACGACGAGATTATCAGCCTGCTTGAAGAAGGCATTACTGAAGCCAAGCAAGCCTTCATGGCGACTGTGTAAGCCCCGTGTTAGTGGGTAGCTGTTGACAACAGACAGCAGCTACTCCCACTGCCTTTGATATCACCGGTACGAGGAAGGCCGATGCCAAATCTCAAATCTATTCGCGATCGCATTAAGTCAGTTAAGAATACGCGCAAAATTACCGAAGCTATGCGCTTGGTGGCTGCCGCCAAGGTTCGGCGGGCACAGGAGCAGGTAACGGCAACTCGTCCCTTTGCCGACCGGCTAGCTCAGGTGCTCTACGGGCTACAAACCCGTCTCCGCTTTGAAGATGCCGATCTGCCGCTGCTGAAGCAGAGAGAAGTCGAGAACGTTGGATTGCTGGTTATTTCTGGCGATCGCGGTCTTTGCGGTGGCTACAACATCAACGTTATCAAGCGGGCTGAAATCCGCGCCAAAGAGCTGGAAAAAGAGGGCGTAGGCTATAAGTACGTTATTGTAGGCCGCAAAGCTAACCAACACTTCAAGCGCCGTGATGTCCCCATTAGCGCTTCTTTTACTGAGCTAGAGCAGATCCCGACGGCTGAGGAAGCATCAAATATTGCCGACGAGCTGCTTTCACTGTTTCTTTCAGGGACAGTTGATCGAGTTGAGCTAGTCTATACTAAGTTTGTTTCGCTGATTAGCTCTCGCCCAGTCGTACAAACCCTGCTGCCGCTTGATCCTCAAGGTCTAGAAGCCTCGGATGACGAAATCTTCCGCTTGACTACGCGCGGCGGTCAGTTTCGGGTTGAGCGTGAGCGGGTAGAATCGCCTCTGGAAAATCTGCCCCAGGACATGATTTTCGAACAGGATCCGGTACAAATTCTAGACGCTTTATTGCCGCTCTACCTCAACAACCAAATTCTGCGGGCGCTACAAGAAGCTGCTGCTAGTGAACTGGCCGCGCGGATGACGGCGATGAACAATGCCAGCGACAATGCTTCCGAGCTAGTGAAAACCCTAACCCTGTCTTACAACAAGGCGCGTCAGGCCGCAATTACTCAGGAAATTCTAGAAGTTGTTGGCGGAGCTGAAGCATTGGGCTAAAACTCAGCTATTACTAAAACAATAGTAAAACGACTAGCGAGGATAATTTATCCATCCTTGCTAGTCGTTTTTTATCGCCTCAAGATATTTGTGAGGCGGCAACTTATTGCTTGAGCTTTTCCAAAACTCGCGTGTTGCCTTGGTAAACCACCTCAATC
>JAAHIC010000451.1 GCA_010671965.1 Leptolyngbya sp. SIO4C5 | reverse complement strand
TCCACCCCTGGCTGAGGCTAAGCCGGAATTACCTGCACCATTAGCGCGCGTCTATCTAAAGACTGCACCTTCCCGGCTTCACCCAAATCCTGGACAATCCGATCGAGCAGTTCTGCCGCCCGATCGCGGTGCTGGTGTTCCCGTCCCCGCAGGCGAATCAAAAACTTAACTGAGTCACCCTTGCCGAGCCACTGCACAGCCTTATCAATGCGGAGCTGATAGTCAGACTCGCCAATGTTGGGGCGCAGCTTGACCTCTTTTACAGTGGGCTTGGAGCTTTGGCGCTGCCGCTTTTTCTGCTGATACTGGTGCTTGCCATAGTCCAAAATTTTAGCAACTGGAGAATCTTTACCCTGAGAAACAACCACAAGGTCAAGTCCAACCTCTTCAGCCAGATGCAAAGCCTCACGGGTATCTACCAGACCACGATTGTTATTTTCATGGTCGATTAGCAGAACTTTAGGAGACTTAATTTGACGATTGATTAGCTGTTGCTTAGCTATGGCTACTACCTCTTAAGCTCGACAATGCATTTTTAAAAATAATATTAGCCTACCCTAGAACGGATGCAACCCCACCCCAGGGTATTCAAGGATAAGCTAAATTAAGGCGATCGCTCAAGATCTGACAGCGTGTTCATCTGGCACGATCTGAGAGCCATAGCGCCTGGCGTAAACTTGCGTAAACTCCGCCCCAAAAAACAAAATTTGGGCCGAGTAGTAGATCCAGGCCAGCAAAATTACAATTGAACCCGCCGCGCCGTAGGTAGAGCCAAAGCTGCTGTTGCCTAAGTAAAGACCAATGAGAAACTTACCCAGCGTAAATAAAACAGCCGTAATCAGCGCTCCAGTAGTGACATCTCGCCAGGTCACTTTGACATCAGGCAGATACTTGAAAATCATGGCAAAGAGCAGCGTAATCACCCCGATCGAGAGGGCTATGTTGATTAACTGCCACAGCCAGCTTAGATTGCCAATCCAGCTGTTGAGAAAGGCACTCAGAGCAGACAGAGCGGCGCTGAGTACCAGCGAAACTAGCAGCAAAAAGCCAATCACTAAAATCATGGCAAAGGAGAGAAAGCGCTTGCGAATCAGGTTCATCAGCCCTTCCGTTGGCTTAGCCTTCACGTTCCAGACCTGATTAAGCGAAGCCTGGAGCTGGACAAAAACCCCAGAAGCCCCAAACAGCAGAATGCCTAGACTGATTAGGGTGGCAATCAGGCCGCTGTTGGATCCCGGTCGATTGGCATTCTCAATAGCAGTTTCAATTACAGAAGCCCCATCAGCCCCTACAAGGCCCTGAATTTGATTCACAATTTGCTCTCTGGCCGCACTGGCATCAAAAACCATACCGGCGATCGCAATCACCAGAATCAGTAAAGGAGCCAACGAGAACACCGTATAGTAGGCCAGCGCGGCTGCTAAGCGGGAAGCATCGTCTTCCTGCCACTCCTTGAACGTTTCTTTTAGCAGTCGCCACAGGCGTTTGAAGCTCATCACAATACCTATAAAACACTAATTAACTGCAATGCGGCGATAGCGAGCCTTGGCCTCTAGATAGACACCGTAGGCCACCAGTCCGATGGCGACTAGCCCTAGCAGCCACGGGCCGTAAGCCTGCTGCTGTAGCGTTTGCAGCGCCCCAGAAAGTCCCCGCGCTTCGCTGGGATCGGCAGTGATGGCAGCTCTGATTAAAAATCCACCAATAATGACAAACGTGACGCCTCTAGCCGTATGGCCGATGCGGCCTAAGCGAATGGCCCAGGTGCGCTCAGTATCACTCATTTCAGCCCAGTTGAGCTGACGGCGAAACTTAGCTGAAAAAGCTTCATAAAAATGATAAAAGGCAATGCCTAAGGTAATAACGCCTGCTGCCGCCACTAGCCACTGGCCAAACGGTTGAGACATTAGCTTAGCTGTCCAGTCCTGCGTTGAGCTGTCGCCGGAAGAACCGCCGCCTGAACCCATGATCAGCCGTACAGCGCTCACCCCCAAACCGGCATAGACAACACCGCTACAGAAATAACCGAGGCGATGTACCAGTCCCTCGCCGTCGGTGCCCTTGTTTTCAATGTCTAAAAAAGCTTCTGTAAAACGATAAATAGCGTAACCAAATAGCCCAATCGTAATTAAAACGAGCATGAGCTGTCCAAAAGGCTGATTCAGAATCGTTGTCAGCACTCCTTTAGTGTCAGATGTTTTGCCCCCGGCCCCAAAAGCCGCCTGTGCCGCCAGAATGCCAATCAGCCCGTAGACAATGCCCTTGACGGCTATGCCTAAGCGGCTGACAGTTTCTATCCAGCTAGCCTGTTGAGAATCCATGATAAGCCTCAGCTTGAATACTCCCAAACCCTATAGAAATTGGGGTTTGAGAGCATCTACCTGGGGTAAGACGGCTGATTTAAAGCGCCCTATCGATTGATATAAGTTTGCACATTAGCGATCGCCTCGGTAGCGTAGTAGTCGCTGGGGCGCTGTTCCAGGGCTTGCTGAAAGAAGTTTAAGGCGCGGGTATAGTCGCCTCGCGCAGTGGCGTCGTAGCCCAGGCGCATAAAGCGATCGTAAGCTTCAGTGTCAGTCTCTAGTGTGCCCAGGCCAGCGTCGCCGTCCTGTAGACCGTCAACCACGTTCCAGTAGGCAATAGTGGCCTGTCGGTCGTTCGGGCGCTCATAAAGGGCGCTTCTAAAATAGGAGCGAGCCGTAAGGTACTCCTGCTGCTGCTGGGCCGCGTAGCCTAGACGCATGTAGCGATCGTATGGGGTTTCTCCTGGGTAAGCAGCCGCAGGCGCAGTAACGTCTTCAGCCTGCCCTGCCGTAGAATTAGCGCCTTCACCTCTGGCAAGATAAGTTTCTACATTACGGAGAGCCTGAGTAGCGTAGTAGTCGCCGGGGCGTTGATCTAGGGCTTGCTGAAAGTAGTTCTGCGCGGTGAGATAGTCACCTGCGTCTGTGGCGTCATAGCCCATTTCCATGTACTGATCATAGAGTGGCAGGTCTTGACTATCCTGATTCATCGCGTCAATGACGTTCCAGTAGGCAATCACTGCGGCGCGATCATTGGGATTAAAGTAAAGAGCATTGCGAAAATAAGTGGCTGCTGCGGCATAATCTTCTCGCTGCTGGGCCGCATAGCCTAACCGCATGTACTGGTCATAGTTCTCGTCGCCGGTCAGGTCTGCCGTTTGCTTGGAGCCTGAAGTGGCTGCAGTATTGGGAGCGGCTAGGGCGGCTGAGACAGGTAGGGCCAAAACAGCGATCGCCAGGGGTAGAGATTTAGCTATAGAAATAATATTCATCGGTTCGGTCTTAAATTTTAATAAGGCTTGCTGCTTATTCAAGCTATCGCTGAGCGAGGCTAAAAAGTAACGACTTTCTGACAGATTTTCGAGCTATTAGCGTCTGTCGCAAGAGATAAATCTTAGGTTAGTTAAGTAGCAAATTAATCGCTTACGGTAATGTCTCAAGCCTCGACGGCGTGGGGCATTACGGCTGTCTCCCATAGCTTCGACGGCCTTTTTTATTTGTGTTTACTGACTTAAATCAAAAAAATCGTGAGGCCCAAAAGCGACTAGATACTCAAGTCAGAAAATTCAGCGGTAAAGCGATCGCTCCACTGGCCACCTTCTATCTGACTCATCATTTCAGCTTTGGCCGCAGACGGATGGCTCTCCTGCAGCGCTAGGCGATAGGCCGTTTTTTCCCAGCGGGCTGGCTCTAACTGCTGCGCTAGATGATTCTGGGGAATCAGGCTACTGATCTCTGTTGCTTTATGGGCTAGTAGCTGACGAGTAACGCCAAAGCCTAAACTGAACATAGTTGCCGACAGCGCGATCGCGCCAAACAGAAGTTTTCCATGTCCTAGCTGAGAATTTTGCTCTGTAGCTAGCTGATCTGATTGAAAGCCTTGATTTGTCATTTCAGATTTGGAATACTTTTAATAATTCTTTGCCAAAGAAATAGCTACTTTAAGCTTGTCAGAGAAAATGAAAAATTCCATCGTTCAAAGGAGTCGAGTTGACTTCTCACCTGCGATGGATTAGCCTTTACTGCCGTCTGAAAATGTCAGCAACTCGCTCTGAAAATCTGACTTTTGCTAGAAGACAAAAATTGTCTTTTGGCTACAACTTTTTGCTACTGTGCCCGGTAGTTTATTAAGACAGATTTACTAATACCTAAAAAATGAGGTAATGCCTTGGCCGCTGTTATATCGCTACTGCTGGTTTTGTCCCTATCGATGCTGATTACGCGAGTTGCCACGGTAGCTTTGATTCACACGGGGCTATCACACGGAATCGCCCGTTTTCAGGCTCGCTCCGCCTTCACCAATGCTGGCTTTACCACCCAAGAGTCTGAAAAAATGGTCAACCATCCGGTGCGGCGGCGCATCATCATGGTGCTGATGCTGATGGGCAACATCGGGATTGCCACCGTCATATCCTCACTCATGCTCACTTTCTTAAACAACGGCGGCACCATCAACTGGGGACAACGGCTCCTATTTCTAGCCATTGGCTTGGGGCTGATTTGGGGACTGGCGAGCAGTCACTGGGCCAACCAGCTAATTGCTCGTCTCACTTACTGGATTCTGCGGAAGTACACCAACCGCAGCAGACTGACATAGTCTCGCACGTCTAGTTTGGTGTACT
>JAAHIC010000450.1 GCA_010671965.1 Leptolyngbya sp. SIO4C5 | reverse complement strand
TGCAGCGCTGGCTGAAAGGCCAGCGCTGCAGCAGGCTCAGCTTATACGCTCTGGAGAAGTCTCTCCTTTAGCGCTAGCCGAACTTTATCTAGATCGGATCGAGGCGCTCAACCCGCAGCTTGGCAGCTATTTTACCGTAATGGCCGAGCGCGCGATCGCGGATGCTAAGGCTAAAACCGAACACCTGACCCTCACCGCCACCGCCGACTTGCCCCCATTTTTTGGCGTTCCCATCTCGGTGAAAGACCTCAACCCGGTGGCAGGCGTCCCCTGTAGCTATGGTATCCGCTTTGCCCGCGATCGCATAGCCGAGCAGGACGATACCCTGGTGCAGCGGCTCCGCAAAGCAGGCTTTGTCATTCTTGGTAAGACGGCCACCTCTCAGCTAGGCTCTTTTCCCTACACTGAACCGCCCGGATTTCCACCTGCCCGCAATCCCTGGCATTTGGACTATACGCCGGGTGGCTCCAGCGGTGGCGCAGCGGCAGCGCTAGCGGCGGGACTCTGTGCTATCTCCCAGGGATCCGACGGGGGGGGATCCCTGCGCGGTCCGGCTAGCTGCTGTGGGCTAGTCGGCCTCAAGCCATCGCGGGGACGGGTCAGCTTTGCGCCGGTGGGGGAGCGGCTCAATGGCCTAGCCAGCAACGGGCCGCTGAGTCGTACCGTGGCCGATGGAGCGGCTTTGCTGGATGTGATGGCGGGCTACATTGTGGGCGATCCTTACTGGCTACCCGATCCAGAACCTTCATTTCTAGCGTGGACGCGGCGATCGCCGGGGCAGTTGCGCATTGGCTATCTCACTACCCTCGATCCCATTGGGGAAGCTCACCCGACCTGTCGGCAGGCGGTTTTAGACACGGCCACCCGGTTAGAGGAGTTGGGGCATACCGTGGAGGAAACCCGTCGTCCTGACTTTAGCGCTCTGATTGAGCCTTTTACCGTGGTGTGGCAGTGCGTCATTGCTGAAGCCAATGTGCCCTGGTTTGCCCTAGAGCGAGTCAACCGCTGGCTGTTAAAGCGGGCGAAGCGAGTTGACAGCGGTGCTTACCTGAGAGCAGTTAGCCAGCTGCAGGTCGTGGCCCGTCAGATTGTCAAATTTTCTCAGCCTTACGATGTGCTGCTGCTGCCTGTCTATATGGCGCCGACAGTGGAGGTGGGACAGTGGCAGCGGCTACGTCCGGCCCAAGTTCTAGAAAATATTATTCACTGGATTGCTCCCTGTCCGCCCTTTAATGCCAGCGGCCAGCCAGCCCTATCGCTACCAGCCGGATTTGACGAGCGGGGAGTGCCCGTTGGCGTTCAGCTTGTGGGGCGTCCGGCGGCGGAGACGACGCTACTGGCGCTGGCAGCTCAGCTAGAGGCGGCCTATCCCTGGGCGCAGCACAGACCGGCGATCGCTGAGCTGAAGCATTGACTGTAACCGACCGCTAGCTCAGGGTATGAATTTTGAGAAAGTTGGTGCCCTGGGGCGTGCGGGTGGGAATGCCGCCCATGATTAACACCTTGTCTCCCGGTTCAGCAAGATGACGCTCTAGCAAAATACTCTGGGCCTGAGTGACTAAATCCTCAAAGGTTGTTGTCGCCTCTTCCACCAGTACAGGCTTGACCCCCCAAACCAGGTTGAGCCGGTGGTAAACATCGCGGTTAGGCGTTAGGGCGACGACGGGGGCTTGGGGGCGTTCGCCGGCGGCAATCATCGCCGTGTAGCCCGTGGTGGTGAAGGTGACGATGCACTGAAAATCTAGAATACTGTCTAGCGTATTGAGCGCTTCGCTGAGGGCGTGGGTTTCGTCATTCTTAGCTGGGGGATTGTTGACGAACTCAATGTCTTGCTCAATGTCAATCGCAATCCGGGCCAGCATTTTGACGGCTCCCAGCGGATATTTGCCAATGGCTGACTCTCCTGAGAGCATGACCGCGTCTGTCCCATCAATAATGGCGTTGGCGACATCGCTGGCCTCAGCGCGAGTCGGGCGCGGATTGTAAATCATGCTCTCTAGCATTTGGGTGGCCGTAATCACCGGAATGCTGCGCTGGTTGCAGGCGCGGATGATACGCTTTTGCAGGGTCGGCACCTTCTCCGGCTTCATTTCTACCCCCAAGTCTCCTCTGGCGACCATCACCATGTCACAGGCAGCGAGGATGTCTTCTAGATTGGCGATCGCCTGCGGTTTTTCAATCTTGGCCAGGATGGGCACATCCGCGCCGCTCTGCTGGATTAGCTCTCTAAGGGTCTGCACGTCTGCACCCCGACGCACAAAGCTGAGGGAAATAATGTCAACCCCCTGCTCTAGGCCAAAGGCTAAATCCTGCTTGTCCTTCTCAGTCAGCGATGGTAGCCGTAGATCGAGGGCGGGTAAATTAACCCCTTTACGGCTTTTGAGTTCGCCCCCCGCCACCACTTCGCAGTAGACCTGATCTGCCTGAATCTTTTCTACCTGCAGCTCCAGCAGGCCATCATCAATTAAAATCTGCATTCCCGGCTGGGCCTCTGCTGCTAGATGCGGATAGTCAATAGAAACGGTTCCCGCCTGCTGTTTATAGCTGGCCACCGGCATTAAGATGAGCGGCTGCCCTGGGCTTAGTTCTAGCGGCTGATCACCTGGCAGGTGTCCCACTCGGATTTTTGGCCCTTGCAAATCCTGCAGGAGCGTAATGGGGGTTTCTAACTCTTGGGAAACCGATCGCAGTTGCGCAATCGTTTCTGCGTGGTCGCCATAGCTGCCGTGAGAAAAATTTAGCCGCGCTACGCTCATGCCCGCCAGCGCCATTTGCCGGATTGTTTCGCGCGATCGCGTCGCTGGCCCCATCGTGGCCACAATCTTAGTGCGGTGAACTAAAGGCTTCATAGAAACGCTGAGGATTAATTAGAAAGTTTGCGGTCTGAACTTTTACTCAAAACTTTATGCACCGAAGCGGGCATCTTCATTACAGCTTTGCTCATGCCAGTAAATGCACCCGGTATGCTCATAACAATGCTAGTTGCATCTAGCGTTCAGCTTTATTTAACTGGAGAGTGTTGTTTCCTGCCTGTTGGCTAGACTACCCCGTTCAATCAAGCTGCTAGGAAACAGGCGCTTTATGGTTTCTGCCCAGCCGAACTCATGGACATCAGTTCAGTTTTTGACTTGAGAACCCCATCCGCATTGAACCGCTATTAGTATTTGAGTTTAGATTCAGTTATTAAGTTTTTTATGACTAGCCGACGATGAAGCTGATTATTCAAATCCCTTGCTACAACGAAGAGGCCACGCTCGGCGTTACGCTCTCAGAACTACCGCGCCAAATTCCCGGCATCGATCAAGTTGAATGGCTGATTATCAACGATGGCAGCACCGATCGCACCGTAGACGTAGCGCGGGAATGGGGGGTTGACCATATTGTTAGCTTTGATTACAACCAGGGACTGGCTAAAGGCTTTATGGCGGGGCTGGAAGCCTGTCTTAAAGCGGGCGCTGACATCATCGTCAACACCGATGCTGACAATCAGTACTATGCTGGCGATATTCCCCGGTTAGTAGAGCCAATCGTTCGGGGCGAAGCAGAGATTGTAGTCGGGGCCCGTCCCATTCGCCAGATTAAACACTTTTCACCCATCAAGAAGTTTCTGCAGGGTTTGGGCAGCTGGGCCGTTCGAGTCGCTAGCAACACGTCCGTGGCCGATGCTCCCAGCGGCTTCCGCGCCTTTAGCCGCACGGCAGCGCTGCAGTTCAATGTCTTCAACGAATATACCTACACCCTAGAGACCATCATTCAGGCTGGGCAGAAGGGCATGGCGATCGTGTCGGTGCCGATTCGGACTAACGGCTATCTGCGTCCCTCTCGCCTGGTTAAGAGCATTTGGGCCTACGTGCAGCGATCGCTGCTGACCATCGTTCGTATCTTTATCACCTACCGACCGCTCCAGTTTTTTACCTGGCTGGGCGCAATTCCGCTGGTCGCAGGCATCTTGCTGGGCGTGCGCTGGCTGGTGCTGTTTTTTATATTTGACACGACTCGCACCCACGTTCCCAGCCTCATCCTGACCGCTATTCTGATTTTGGTGGGTTTTCAGCTCTGTATTTTTGGCTTAGTGGCAGATTTGCTCTCGGTCAATCGCAAGCTGCTAGAAGATATTCAGCTCCGCCTGCGCCGCTCTGAAATTGAAGCCCATCTACAGCGTAAGAAAGTAAAGACGCATGACTAGAGATTTGTTTGCCCAAGCGGCCCTAGCCCAAATTCCCAAAATCTTGACTCTGCAGGATCGTAATCCCCACAGCCCCACCTATGGCTGCTTCGATCGCAACTTCTGGCAGTACAAGATCATTGACTTTCCTAGCGGCATGTCTCAGGAGTTTGTCTGGCCGCTGGCGCTGGCCTACGACACAAATTCCCCTGACAACCCGTTTTACCAGGAGCCAAAGCTGCGGGACTGGGTGGAGGCAGGTATTGTCTATGCGGCTAGAAGCGCTCACGCTGATGGTTCCTGTGATGATTACTTCCCGTTTGAGCGGGCTAGCGGGGCAGCGGCGTTTTCGCTGCTGGCCTGTCTAGAAAGCTATCAGCTCATGGGCTTAGAAAATTCGATCGCGCTGAAGTTTTTTGAAAAGCGGGCGGACTGGCTGGCTCATCACTTAGAAAGCGGTCGTCTCACAAATCACCAAGCCC
>JAAHIC010000045.1 GCA_010671965.1 Leptolyngbya sp. SIO4C5 | reverse complement strand
TTGCTTTTACGTCGATTACCACGCCCCCGGTTGGAGGTATCGGGTCTGGCACTCTCTCAATAGCAAGAGGTTCACCAAATTCTCGATAGATTACAGCCTTCAATTTCCGTCTCCGAATGACAAGGGCACTGAGTACCCTATTGCTTTTAGCAATGCCCAGCTACGTGTTATTCAGCAATAATTGTATTACTTTCCAAAAAGTCGGGATACTGTTTCCTGTGTTCCCAGCGCATAGAGCTGTTGCAGATGGTGGGTGACAGCCGTTATGAACTCTCTAGAATCAGACAGGTTGCCAAAGATTTGGCTGATGCTGAGTAGCGGTGTCGGATCATCTTTGCCCATGAGCGCTTTTTCGGTGAGCAGGGTTGCCATTGGGTCGTTAATAGGTAACGACTGACCCTGTTCATCTTTGCCGTTGAGGTAGCGGAACCAGAGCGCGATCGCAAAGCTCAAATAGGTAATTGACCCATCCTGCGCCAGCTTATCCCTCAAGCTGCCAAGGATGAACTTGGGTATTTTGTCCGAGCCGTTTAGACACAGGCGAGAGAGCTGATCGCGCACTTTTGTATTAGTAAACCGCTCGATTAGCGTTTGTTGATAGCGGTCGAGCTGAATACCGGGAAGCGGCGGCAGCGTTGACGAAACTTCATCCATCAGCCGTTCAACAACCTGACGAATCAACGGATCATCCATTGCCTCAGACGTGTAGCTGTATCCAAGCAGCGACCCCAGATAACCCATCAGCGAGTGGCTGGCATTCAGCAGCCGCAGCTTCATCATTTCGTAGGGCCTGACATCGTCTGTCATCTGCACGCCCACAGACTCCCAATCGGGCCTGCCCGCGCAGAATTTATCTTCAATTACCCACTGACTGAACGGTTCGGCCACCACGGGCCAACTGTCATCGATGCCAAAGCGATCGCGCACCATCTGAATATCGGTTGGGGTGGTAGACGGGGTAATGCGATCGACCATGCTGTTTGGAAAGGCCACATTCTCTTCGATCCACCGGCCCAGGTCAGGATTTTGCCGTTTAGCGAAGGCCGTCAGCATGCTGCCGACCAGGTCACCGTTACCCTGGAGGTTATCGCAGGAGAGGACGGTGAAGGGGGGAATACCCCGCTGTTGCCGCCGATTCAGCGCCGCTGTCAGGAAGCCGTAAATGCCGTGGGGTTCATCCGGGTTCTGCAAATCGTGCTGGATGGTGGGATGACTAATGTCGAACTCACCCGTCCCTTCAACCACGTAGTAGCCGCCTTCGGTGATGGTCAGGGTGACGATGCGGCACTGGGGGGCTGCTAGGATTGCAATGACAGCCTCGCGATCGTCGGGGGCAAATAGGTACTGGGTGATGGAGCCGATGACGCGGGCCTCGTCCCCCTTAGGAGATCGCTCCACCAGGGTATACAGACAGTTCTGGGAGTGCATGACATCTCGCATTTTGCGGTCGAACTCCAGCAGACCGACGCCGCAGATACTCCAGTCGCTGTTAGGGTGCTGCTCCAGGTAGTTGTCCAGATACAGCGCCTGGTGCGCCCGGTGGAAGCCGCCGACCCCAAAATGGACGATGCCGTGAGTCACTTGGCTGCGATCGTACTTCGGGATGCGTACCAGTTCGGGCAGATGTGAGAGGTTCCCCTCAGTCAGCTTGACGAGGGATTTGGTTGGGCTGGGGTTGCTGTTCATAGGTTTGCTTTTGGGAGGCTGCGGTTTGCGTTGGCGTGATTTCAGGATGCTGGGGCTGAGCGGTGAGGTGATGGCGCTGCGCTTTGGGAATGGCTAGCCCTTCGATGTCAAACAGGTGGCAAAGGTCACCGTCGATGTGAATAGGTACGCGATCGCGCACCTTGGCCCGGTTGTCGCCATCGGTCTGGACAATGAAGGTATCGCCCCCGGCGATTTTGACGTAGAGGTAGGTTTCGCCGCCGAGTCGTTCAACTACTAGCACTTCGCCCATCAGCGTGGGGTTATGAGCGTCAATCCGTAGGTGTTCGGGGCGGATGCCAAGGGTAGCGCGATCGCCTGCCGAGAGCATCTTGGGCTGCACGGGCACGGTGACGCTGGCATCGCCGGGGAGCCGAACGACGGTACCTGAATCCTGCACGCCAACGGTCTGTACTGAGAGGAAGTTCATCTTGGGCGAGCCGATGAACCCCGCTACAAATAGGTTGCGGGGATGGTGATACAGCTCTAAAGGAGAACCCACCTGCTCGACGATGCCGCCCTGCAAAACCACAATCTTGTCTGCCAGGGTCATGGCTTCCACCTGGTCGTGGGTGACATAAATCATGGTGGACTGCAGACTTTCGTGCAGGCCCGCCAGCTCAATCCGCATCTGCACCCGCAGGGCCGCATCCAGATTAGATAACGGTTCATCAAACAGGAATACGCGGGGATTGCGGACTAAGGCTCGACCAATAGCTACCCGCTGCCGCTGACCGCCGGAAAGGGCTTTGGGCTTGCGCTCGAGCAATGGCTCTAGCTGCAGAACCCGGGCCACTTCACGGGCCCGCTCCATCCGCCGCTCTTTGGAAACCCCTGCCAGTCGCAGGCTGAAGGCCATGTTTTCGGCCACGGTCATGTGGGGATAGAGGGCGTAGGTCTGAAACACCATTGCCAGACCTCGCTTGTCGGGCGGTACTTCGTTCATGCGATCGCCATCAATCAGCAGGTCACCGGAGGTAATCTCTTCCAGCCCCGCGATCATCCGCAACAGAGTGGATTTACCACAGCCGGAAGGACCAACGAAAACGACAAATTCCCTATCGTTGATATCTAAATCAACGCCTTTAATCACCTCATGATCGCTGTAGGCTTTATGGATGTCTCGCAATGTGACAGTAGACATGGGTTGCTCACCTTAGGTCGATAAATGTGCAAAACAAATGTGCAAAACGGTGTTTACTTAACGGCCCCAAAAGTGAGACCTCGGACCAGTTGTCGCTGGCTGATCCAGCCGAAGATCAAGATAGGGGCGATCGCCATCGTTGAAGCGGCAGAGAGTTTGGCCCAAAACAAACCCTGGGGACTGGAAAATGACGCAATGAAGGCCGTTAGGGGAGCCGCATCAAAGGTGGTCAGATTCAGGCTCCAAAAGGCTTCATTCCAAGACAGAATGATGGACAGCAAGGCGGTGGAGGCAATGCCCGGTAGAGCTAGGGGCAGCAGCACGTGTACTACTTCCTGCCAGGTGGACGCCCCGTCCATGCGATCGGCTTCCAAAATTTCCTTCGGCACTTCCTTGAAGAAGCTATAGATCATCCACACCACAATCGGCAGATTAATTAGCGTATAGATGATGATCAGGCCGATGCGGGTATCCAGCAGTCCCGTTTCCCGCCCCAGGATATAGATCGGCACTAACACACCAACCGCAGGCAGCATCTTAGTGGAAAGCATCCACAGCAAAGTGCCCTTGGTGCGCTTCGTGGGAAAAAACGACATGGCGTAGGCCGCCGGAATCGCCAGCAGCAGCGCCAGAATCGTGGCCCCAATCGAAATCACCACGCTATTCCAGGCGAAGTTGAAGTAGGAGGCGCGGGCCTGCACGGCGATGTAGTTCTCAAAGGTGGGTTGAAAGAAGAGTTGAGGCGGAGTTGCCACCGCCGCCACTTCTGTTTTGAAGCTGGTGATGAACATCCAGAAAATCGGGAAGAACAAGAGGCAGGCCACCAGCCAGCCCAACAGGGCAATCAGCCATTGACGAGAGGAATTACTTGCCATATCAGGTGTCCAAATTACGAGCAACACTGCGCATCAGAAAAATCGCCACGATGTTGGCCAGCACCACGGCAATCAAGCCGCCTGCCGATGCCCCGCCCACGTCGAATTCCAGCAGTGCCTTTAGGTAGATGTAGTAGGCCAGGTTGGTGGTAGCGAGTCCAGGGCCGCCTCCGGTGGTGACGAAGATTTCGGCAAAGATAGTGAGAAAGAAAATCGTTTCAATCATCGCCACGACGGAAATGGCCCGGCTCAGGTGGGGCAGCACCACAAACCGAAACAGCGCCATAGAGTTGGCCCCATCCATCCGCGCCGCCTCCATCTGGTCCGCATCCAGCGACTGAATCGCCGTCAGCAGAATCAAGAGGGCAAAGGGCAGCCACTCCCACGAGACGATGATGATGATCGCCACCAGCGGCAAATCGGCAAACCAGTCGATCGCCCCCATGCCTAAGCCCCGCGTAATTTGGGCAAATAGCCCGTTTACCGGGTGCATTAGCATGTTTTTCCAGATCAGGGCACTCACTGTGGGCATGACGAAAAATGGCGAAATCGCCAGCACCCGCGCCACACCCCGCCCAGCAAAATCCTGGTTAAACAGCACTGCTAGCAGGGTGCCAAGGCCAATCGTAATCACCAGCACCGACACCACCAGCACCAGCGTGATGCCGATAGAAACCCACAGAGCGGGGTCGGTCAGGATGTAGGTAAAGTTCTCTAAGCCAATAAACTCGCGATTCTCAGGCAATAGCAGGTTGTAGCGCTGGAAGGCAAACCAGATAGCCATCGCCAGCGGCACCACCATCCAGAGCACCAGCGCGATCACTGAGGGCGCCACCAGCAGCCGGGCCGGGATGCGTTGGTGCGATTGCGTCCGGGTCGGTGGCGGCGAATGGGAAGGGGTTGCGATAGAGGAAGTCATAGTTGAGAAAGGATAAAGGTGAACGAAGGAAAAGTGAGAAAGTTTTGAGCTTTGACTGTTGAACTTTCAATCTCAAGAACTCAGCTTAAAAACTCAAAACTTCCCAATCACTCGATATACCCGGTATGGCGCATGAACCGTTCGGCGACGTTCTGCGATCGCGCGATCGCCTGATCGACTGTCGATTTATTAGTGAGGGCCGCGGCCATGCGTTGTCCGACCTGGGTACCAATAGCCTGGAACTCAGGAATATCCACGTATTGCACTCCCTTGTAGGGTGTCGGTTCGGGGGAGGGGTTTGTGATATCGGCAGACTGGATGGAGGTCAGCACGATGTCCGCGAAGGGGGCAGCTTCCCGATAGTTGGGATTCTCATAAGTCGATCGACGGGTCCCTGGAGGGGCGGCCACCCAGCCATACTCAGCCGCCACAAGCTGGATATACTCCTTAGAGGTGGCCCAAGTCACAAAACGCTCGGCCGCTGCCGGTGACTGTGAAGTGGCGGGAATAGCTAAAGACCAAGCCCAGAGCCAGTTGGAACCATTGGGGTAGGACGCTACCGGAGCGCGGGCAAAGCCCACGACATCAGCTACCTGCGATTCTGCCGGATTCGAGAGCAGGCCAGCCGCGACGGTGGCATCGATCCACATGCCACATTTACCCGTCGAGAACAGAGCTAGGTTTTCGTTAAAGCCGTTGGAGCTGGCCCCAGGGGGACCGTACAGGTTCAAGGTATCGACGTAGAAATTAACCGCCTCTTTCCACTCGGGGGTGTCAAGAGTAGGATTCCAGTCCATATCAAACCAGCGCCCGCCAAAGGTATTGACCATAGTGGTGAGGAAGGCTACATTCTCTCCCCAGCCTGGCTTGCCCCGCAGACAAATACCATAGACGTCATTGGCCGGATCGTTAATTTGCTTGGCCCATTCGCCCACCTGCTCGTAGGTGGGATTCTGCGGCACTGTGATACCGGCTTGGTCAAACAGGTCAGTGCGGTAGTAGAGCATCGAGCTTTCGCCATAGAAGGGCACTGCATAGAGGCTGTCTTCATAGGAAAGTCCGGTGCGAATCGGGTCTATCAGGTCATCCACGTCATACTCAGCGGGTAGCCCGTCCAGGGAATGCAGCCAGCCCCGCCTAGCCCAAATGGGAACTTCGTAAGAACCAATAGTCAGAACATCGAACTGCCCCCCCTGGCTGGCAACGTCGGTAGTGGTGCGCTGGCGCAGAATGTTTTCCTCCAGAACTACCCAGTTCAGCTCAATATCCGGGTTTTCAGCCTCAAAGCGACTCGACAGGTCTTGCATGATCACCATGTCGCCGTTGTTGACGGTGGCGATGGTTAATCGGGTTTTTCCCTCTGCCTGGGGACCTACCGAACAGGCATTCACGAGCTGTACTAACAGCAGGCCAATGAGGAATGCCACCAGCACTTTGACACGGCGAAATAGGTGCATCGCACGGCTCCTCTCTATTTCAAAGGATTAACTCAAAAATAAACAAAGATTGATTTTATGCTCTTGTTTTGAGCAAAAGCTCAATAATGGAATCTTACTGGTGTCTCTCCCAGAAATGAGACGGGCAGAAAGATTCGCAACAATTCTTGATTTGGAGGCAGGTGATATGAGCGCCAATGCGACCTATAACTTTCAGGACAAAACCTTCCTGATCACAGGTGAGGTGGAGGAAACTCGCCCACCGTTTTGCCAGAAATGGGGCAGGCATTGTGTTGCTGGATGTTAATTAATTCAAGCTGGCGGAGGCTGCCAGGAGATTAGACCCCGATCGGGGCAATGAAATTTGAGCAGTTTTTCTTTCGTTGAGGATATACTCAACATAAAATTTTCTGAGAGGGCAATGATTGTTTAGCTTCGAGGTAAGAGATGGGAGAACCTAACGTAGAAAAGCGCGATCGCAAACTCGACCAGGCAGCCCATGCTGCTTGGCTCTACTACATCGCGGGGAATACCCAGGAAGAGATTGCTACGAAGCTCAATGTGTCGCGACAAGCCGCCCAACGCCTGGTGGCTCTGGCTGTCAGCGAAAAACTAATCAAGTTTCGGCTCGATCATCCCCTCAGCCAGTGTATTGTCCTGGCCGAAGCGCTACGCGACAAGTTTGCCCTTTCTCTCTGTGAGGTTGTCCCCAGTTCAGCCAATGGTGCCCCCCCTTACAGCAGCTTGGGGGTCTGCGCAGCAACCTATTTAGAGAACTATCTCGTAGCAAAAACGCCCTCTATCCTAGCCTTTTCCTCAGGCCGTACCCTGCGGGCCGCTGTGGATCAAATCCCTTCTATGAATCAACCCCAGCATAAAGTTGTCTCAATTGTGGGCAACATGTCTCACTATGGTTTGGCGGGGCGCTACGAGGTGGTCATGCACCTGTCTGAGCAGATCGGCTCGCAAGCCTATCCACTGCCGGTCCCGGCAGTGGCCACCAGTGCTGAGGAACGCGACTTGTTGCAGACGCAGCAAGCGTTTATGGCGGTTAAATCGCTAGCCAAGCAGGCCAAAGTCACCTTTGTCGGCATTAGTCACATCGCTTGGAACTCGCCCCTACATGAGGATGGCTTCATCAATGACGAAGAACTGACCGAACTGATTGATCTAGGGGCGATTGGCGAAATTGCTGGTTGGGCCTTCGATACCCGGGGAAATTTGCTGAAAAAAGGCAGCAATGCTCGGGTTGCCAGCTTGCCCTTAGAACAACCCGCTCAGAAATCCACCATTGGCGTCGCCGGGGGGCTCGGCAAAGCCGAAGCTATTCGAGCCGCCCTGCGGGGTCAGTTAATTACAGGGCTGATTACTGATGAAGCCGCTGCTGAAGCTATGTTGGATCAAGCTTGACTTCTAGCTTAAGGATAAGCCAAAAGTTCTAGCTCTTGTATAAAGCGGAAGTCGCGCTGGTTTTTGCTGAGCAGTGCAATGTTGTTTGCGATCGCCGTTGCTGCAATCAAAGCATCGGCAATCAACAGCCCATGGCTAAGGCAATAATTTTTGAGCAGAGCGATCGCCTGCGTTGAGACTTTGCCATCAAGAGCAATCACTTGAAATTGAGCTAGAAAGTCCTCTAGCTGGTTTTGCTCTTGCTTATTGCGGCAACCCACAATTAACTCCATAACTGTGATTGAAGAGATTGCTAAAGGACCCTGTTGACTTTCTGCTTTAAGACGATTGATAGCTGTTTCATCTCGATTGGCAATATCGATCAAAATGTCGGTATCAACCAGAAGTCGTGTCACTTTGGCTAGCTCCAATGCTGCTGACGAATCTGTTTAACCCATTGAGTACTATCCTGCATTTCAGGGCGATCGCTCCACATGCCGACGAAGGGAGAGTTATCCAAATCTAAGGTGGAATGGTTCTCTTCTAGAGAAGTAGCTTGATAACGCTGCTTCAAAAAAGCAACAAAATCGGTTAGTAGTTGTTGGGCTTCGTCAGGGAGTGATTGAATATCTTGCCTCAGTCGTTCAAATTCCAGCATATTCACCTCTGGCTAGCCCCGTCCTCATAGTCAGTTTAGCGGTTTATTTTGTTTACAAACTGTTGGCGTAGGCTTAACATCCTCCGCCATAATCCTGGTCGTTGCGGCAAACTGATGACAGAGTTTACTAGCAAGGAAGCGACCGCTACAACCTGACTAAATCGCAGAGAGAACCAATGGCAGTCTATTGCAGCAGCTTGGAAGATGAGAACCTAGATAGGAGTTAACAATGACAGAATCCGTGATTTGCCTGGGAGAATGCTTAATCGATCGCCTCTTTGAGGTTAGTAAAAATCCTCAAAAGGATGTAGAAAAGTGGACCGATTACCCTGGTGGAGCACCGGCTAACGTTGCTACTGCGATCGCCAAACTAGGCACCCCCACCCGCATGGTGAGCTGCTTGGGCAAAGACGACCTGGGTGACTGGCTGATTCAGGTTTTGCAAGATCAGGGCGTCGCGTGCCAGATCCAGCGATACGCGGATGCGCCGACTCGCATCGTGCTGGTGGAGCGAGATGAAACCGGCGATCGCACGTTTATTGGCTTTAGCAGCCCAGACCCCTCCGCCTTCGCTGATGCCCATCTCTCCCCGGAGTGGATTGACGCCATCGACTTCACCGGCGTGGGCTATTTGGTGATGGGCACGTTGGGACTGGCCTATCCGACCACCGCCCAAGCAATGGAGCGAGCCCGCGACCAGGCTCAGCAGACTGGTACGAAAATTGTGATTGATTTGAACTGGCGTTCAGTGTTCTGGCCTGACGCAGCGATCGCCCCTAAAACCATCCGAGCCTTTTTGCCGGCGGCTGATTTACTCAAACTTTCTCTTGAAGAAGCCCAGTGGCTACTCAATACCGACTCTACTGGTGAAATATGCCAGCAGTTTCCTAACTTGCAGGCCGTGCTGCTGACCGATGGCGGCAATGGCAGCACCTGCACCACTCAGCACCACAGCATTTCCCTCCCGGCTTTTGCTGTTGACAGCATTGACACCACGGGGGCCGGAGATGCGTTTTTGGCGGGTTTTCTGCATCAGCTTGGCCAGCAAGGCTGGGACAGCCTGCAAGTTGCTGACAAGCTGGCGGAGATTTTGCGCTATGCCAGTGCAGTGGGGGCGCTGACGACGATGAAGCCGGGGGCGATCGCGGCCCAGCCTACGCCCCAGGATGTGGCTCAGTTCTTAGACTCCCACGTATTCCTCATGCCAAGAACTTATGCTGGAGGTTGTGATGCTGGCTGAAGCAAGTTCGCGGCCCTACCACCAGTACTCCATTGATCAGATTGCCGAACAACTCAAGACCGACCTGAACTCAGGGCTGACCGCCGAAGCAGTCGCCAACCGCTACGAAGTTTATGGCTGGAACGAGCTGCCCGTTAAACCGGGAAAACCCGCCTGGCTGAGGTTTTTGCTGCAGTTTCATCAGCCGCTGCTCTACATCCTGCTGCTGGCGGGAGCGGTGAAAGCATTTTTGGGCTCCTGGACCAATGCGGCAGTGATTTGGGGCGTGATGGTGATCAACGCCATCATCGGCTACGTGCAGGAAGCCAAAGCCGAAGGCGCGATCGCCTCCCTGGCCAAAGCCGTCACTACCGAAACTACCGTTCTTAGAGGCGGACAGATGCTGCGGGTGCAGTCCCAGGATCTGGTACCTGGGGATATTGTACTGCTGTCCTCAGGCGACAAGGTGCCAGCCGATCTGCGGCTGCTGAAATCTCGGAATCTCCAGGTGGATGAATCTGCCCTGACCGGAGAATCCGTGCCGGTGGAGAAATCCGTTCAGCCGCTGCCGCCAGAAACGCCCCTGGCTGAGCGGACTAACATGGCCTACGCCGGTAGCTTTACCACCTTTGGTCAGGGTACGGGACTGGTGGTGGCAACGGCAGGGGCCACCGAGGTCGGCCAGATTTCCCAGTCTATGGAGCAGCGGGTCAATCTGACAACTCCCCTGACCCGTAAGTTTGCAGCATTCAGCCGCACCCTGCTCTACTGCATCTTGACCCTGGCCACCCTCACCTTTGCTATTGGTCTGGGCCAGGGAGAATCCTGGGAGTACATGTTTGAAGCGGCGGTGGCTTTAGCGGTGAGTGCCATCCCTGAAGGGCTGCCCGCTGTGGTAACTATTACCCTAGCCATCGGCGTCAACCGCATGGCCCGTCGCCATGCCATCATCCGCAAGCTGCCCGCTGTGGAAGCCCTGGGCAGCGCTACGGTGATCTGTTCCGACAAAACCGGCACCCTGACTGAAAACCAGATGACCGTACAGGCTATTTACGCCGGGGAACAGACCTACCAGGTCAGCGGCAGCGGCTATAGTCCCAAGGGAGAGATCGGTCTGGGGTCCGGCGATGCCGCCGATAACTGTTTTTTGGCAGATCAGTTACCGGATGCCTTGCGGGAATGTCTGGTGGCAGGTTTGCTGTGCAACGATAGCCAGCTCAAGCAAGAAGACTACTGGACGGTTGTGGGCGACCCAACGGAAGGGGCCTTGATTGCCGCAGCGGCGAAAGCAGACCTGAACCAGGCGAGAATGACGAGTTTAATGCCCCGGCTCGATTCCATTCCCTTTGAGTCTGAATATCAGTATATGGCGACTCTGCACGATGCCCTCCCTCGGCTCATTTACGTCAAAGGATCGGTGGAGGCCCTGTTGCGACGCTGCTCCCACCTCATGGCGGCATCGGGCCAGTCAATGCCCCTAGACCCGGTCGCTATTGAGCAGGCGGTTGCGGCCATGACCGCTAAAGGGCTGCGAGTGCTGGCCTTTGCTCGTAAGACGGTGGGCGATCGCCATCACGCCATCGACCACGAGGATATTCAGTCGGGCCTGGTGTTTCTGGGGTTGCAGGGCATGATTGACCCGCCCCGCCCGGAGGCGATCGCCGCCGTTCATGCCTGCCAGTCTGCGGGCATCCAGGTGAAGATGATCACGGGCGACCACGTTGCTACGGCTGAGGCGATCGCTCATCGCATGGGTATCCACCAGGCCGATCGGGTCTTTGCCTTTGAGGGTAAGCAGCTCGCGGCCATGGACGATTCTCAACTGGCCCAGGCCGTTATCGACGGGGATGTGTTTGCCAGGGTCGCCCCGGCCCAGAAGCTGCGGCTGGTGGAAACCCTGCAGCTCAAGGGCAACATCGTGGCGATGACCGGCGACGGGGTCAACGATGCCCCGGCCCTGAAGCAGGCTGACATCGGCATTGCTATGGGCAAAAACGGCACCGAAGTGGCGCGGGAAGCCGCTGACATGCTGCTGACTGACGATAACTTTGCCTCCATCGAAGCGGCGGTAGAAGAAGGGCGCACCGTCTACCAGAACCTGCGGAAAGCGATCGCCTTTCTCCTGCCCGTCAACGGGGGAGAATCCATGACCATTCTGATCAGTGCCCTGCTGGCCAGGGATTTGCCCATTCTCTCCCTCCAGGTGCTCTGGTTGAACATGATCAACTCCCTTACCATGACGGTGCCCCTCGCCTTTGAACCCAAGTCCAATGGCCTGATGCAGCAACCGCCCCGCCATCCAGGAGAATCGTTGCTGACCGGGCGGCTCTTGCGCCGAATTCTGGCGGTTTCCTTCTTTAACTGGATTTTAATTTTTGGCATGTTTGAGTGGGTCAAGGCGACTACGGGGGATGTGGCGATCGCTCGCACCATGTCCATTCAAGCTCTGGTCGCGGCCCGGATTATTTACTTACTGAGCATCAGCCAGTTAGGGGCTAGCCTCCTGCATTTCCTCAGCCGTAAATCGGCATCCATTGCCAATGCCCCCATCTTGCTCAGCGGCATTTTGGCAGCTGTGGGACTGCAAGTGATATTTAGTCAGTGGGGCGTGATGAATACGCTCTTTGCAACAGCACCCCTAACTTGGAGGCAGGGGTTAATTTGTCTGCTGCCGATGGTGCCGATGGTGCCCTATGCAATTTTCGTCAATCAGATTGATGCACCCCGTCGTAATATGTGACTCGACTGCTATGGCTATCTAGGCCCTAGAGCCAAACTTGGAAAAAACTACATTTGAGCGGGAGGTGCCTTTGTACGTTCTGATTGGGGGCGCGGGCATGATGGGGTTGGAGTTAGCCAAGACGCTGCTACACAGGGGGCACACTGTTGCCGTCATCGATACCGATGCTTCAGCCTGTCAGTATGCCCGCGAAAAAATTGGGGTCATGGCTTTTGAGGGCAGTGCCGTCAATACGACGACGCTCTTAGAGGCGGGTATTGGCAAAGCCAATATTGTCATCGCAGCCCTCCGAGAAGATGCCCTCAATCTGGCACTGGTGACACTTTCAAGGCACTACCAAGTTTCCCAAGTTGTTGTGCGAATGCGCGATCGCGATTTTGCTGAGCCTTATCAACTCGCCGGAGCAACCCACATCATCAGCACGACGGAACTGGCGATTAACCGAGTCGTCAATGCCATCGAGTATCCTCAAGTCGATGCCATGATGCATTTTGAACAAGGGCAGATTGAGGTTCTCAAGCTGAGTATTCCCAAGGAATGCTACATCGTCGGGCGGAGCCTGGCTGAAATTGCCCAAGACCCTCGCTTTCCCAGTGGAACTCTGGTTATTGGTTATCAGGCCCATCCCCATGCCGATTTGGTGATTCCCAATGGCAGCACGGTTCTAGAAAGTGGTTCGACGATTTTAGCCGTCACAAAACCTGAACTCGTCCGACAAATAATCGACTTTATGGGGCTATGCTCCCCTTAATCATCTTTTAGAGACAGCAGCTTCTCATTTAGCGATTGCACATACGCCTGAGTGGCTTCATCGGAGAGTAAGCCTTGACGTAAGGCATCGTTGATTGCACCTTTTTCAGCTAAGTAAAGACGACGCAGGGTGCTGTCGAGGTAGTTTTGTTCTTCTAGGGTGCTAATGCCCTCTGCCAGGCGCTGGTTATAGAAGTCGCGTAGTTCTCGCTCGGAAGCCGCAACACGAGCTTGATAGGTTGCAAACAGCTCTTCATACAGCGACTTGGGCAAGCTGCCAAACTGCAACAGATGCTGCAGTTCCTCTTGGGCCGCTTTTGCCGTGATCATATTGAGCTGCAGCGCTTCCAGGCGTTGGCGAATGACGGAGGGGGTCGATAAGCGCAGTCGTTTGACCAGCCACGGCAAGCTTACCCCTTGTCCCACCAGAGACACTAACACGGTGCTAAACACCAGGGTAATGACTTCAGGCCGATTCGGTAGCGTCAGCGGCAGGCTGATGGCTAGAGCCATCGAGAGGGAGCCTTTGACGTTCCCAGCCGCGCTCTTGGCAATGGGGGCTTACCAAATGGGTCGGATCCTGACCATCTATCCGCTACTGTTCTTGCTGCGATTTTTTGATCGCCCCTTGCCGCTACGCTGGCAGCATGTGCTAATCGCTGGGAGCCTTTGACGTTCCCAGCA
>JAAHIC010000449.1 GCA_010671965.1 Leptolyngbya sp. SIO4C5 | reverse complement strand
TGATGAACTGCGCAACCGAACCTATCAACCAGGGCAGTACCGCACCTTTGAAATCATTGATCCCAAGCCTCGGCTGATTTCTGCGGCTCCTTATCGCGATCGCGTCGTCCACCATGCCCTATGCACTGCCATCGTGCCGCTCATCGAGCGATCATTCATCAATGACTCCTACGCCAACCGCGTGGGCTACGGCACCCACAAAGCGCTGAGACGGGCGGTGCAGTTTGCGCGATCGCGCCGCTACGTCTTGCAGTGCGACATCCGCAAATACTTCCCCAGTTTGGATCATCTGATTCTCAAACAGCAGGTTCGTCATTGGCTCAAATGTCCCGATACCCTGTGGCTCATCGACACCATCATCGACAACAGCAATCCTCAAAACAACCAGATCTTGGAAAGACTTCGCAGGCGATCGATGCATAGCAGGAGAAAAAGAGAACCCTATCTTCAAGTTAAAGTTACCCTTCTCCTGTCTCCTAACTCCTATCTCCTATATTCTTAAAAAGGGACAGGCAGGTAAAAAGCGGCGGTTCTTGGTCCTACTATCCAAGGAATTGCCGTTCCGCGTGTCGCAACAACAACAATCCCGGCGATCGTTTCAACAATATCGGTTTTCGGGTCGTCTGCGAGGCCCAGCACTCTTCTGCGCCAGAGTTGGCAGGTGGGAATCTGCCGAGCGTGCCAAGAGAAGAGTCCAGACCTGTTCCAGCGATGCCTCGGCATCCAAAAAGCAAACAGGGCCAGAGGGCTTAGTAGGCAACTGCTCGAACCGTCGTCTGGCTCAAAAAATAGAGCGAGACGGCCGACAATTAAGGCTAAATGGTTATGAGTGTATTTCTAATGCATGTTGGTCGCTCAAATACTATCGACCTCAAATACACTGTCGAGCAGACTCGCTCTATTCAGGAAGTTGCTGATCTTCTACCTAAGGACGCTCCTGAAAAAAGCTTTTTTGAAAGTAATGCTCTACGTAAAAGCTTTTTTAACGGGAACTTCAATTGTTGGGGTTTGCCAGAACGTGCGGAGCCTTCTTTTTTGAAGACATCAGTCAATGATTTAGTAGTTTTTGCACCTGAAATTGGAAATGAAGGAGGAGTCGATTATTTCGGTTTTGTGAAGGCAGTTTGTCCTGTTCGCTGCTACGCAGCGTCACGCATTCTTTGGCCTGAGACACCTGACGAACGCCTGTTTCCCTTTATATTTTTCTTCGACACTGAGAAAGGACATATTCCTTGGTTTAATTTCCTTGAAGAACTTCAATATAAGCCAAATTGGAATCCGCGAGGGTGGTACAGAGCTATCGATATTAAGCGGTTTTCAGTATGGGGTAGTGAGCAGAAATATGCTCAACATCTGCGTCAAAACTATGGATTCTCTCTAATTCGCTCAAGCCAACTAACCATTGAACGCCAACCCTGTAGAAAGCAGTGTTTCACTGAGTCCGTCATCAAGCTCGATCTGATGCTGATTCCGGGTGGCACCTTTACGATGGGTTCGCCCGAAGATGAACTGGGTCGCTATGACGACGAAGGGCCACAGCATGACGTCACTGTGCAAACTTTTCTAATGGGTCGCTACCCCGTTACCCAGGCTCAGTGGCGCACCATTGCCACCCGCACCGATCTAAAAGTCAACATCGATCTCGACCCCGACCCCTCAAAGTTTAAGGGAGAGAATCGCCCCGTTGAACAAGTTTCCTGGTATGACGCAGTGGAGTTTTGCCAACGTCTGTCACGCCTCACCAGTCACACCTACCGCCTCCCCACCGAAGCCGAGTGGGAATACGCCTGTCGGGCCGGCACCGATACCCCCTTTCACTTCGGCGAAACCATCACCACCGACCTGGCAAACTATCGAGGTGTAGATGACGAGAGTAAACCTGAACAATACCCCGGCAACTACGGTAATGGCCCTAAAGGGGTTTACCGCGAAGAAACCACTCCGGTAAACCATTTTCACCCATTGGCCAATGCCTTTGGCCTGTGTGACCTGCACGGCAACGTCTTTGAATGGTGCCTCGATCACTGGCACGACAATTACGAAGGCGCACCAACAGACGGCAGTGCTTGGCTGACCGAAGACGAGGAAGCGCGTCGAGTTCTAAGCGGCGGTTCTTGGGACGACTATCCAAGGTCTTGCCGTTCCGCGTGTCGCCTCATCTTCAATCCCGGCGATCGTTTTAACCTTATCGGTTTTCGGGTCGTTTGCGAGGCTCAGGGCTCTTAGTATCCTTCTTCTTTTTTACCTTCTTACCTTCTTCGGCGAGCGAAGCGAGCGCGATTTTTGGGAGCTAGAAGCCAGGAGACAGGAGAGAGCATTTTCTCCCAACTCCTAGCCCCCCTTTCCCGAATAGTTCAATTGAACTATAATCCCACCAGCCTATTGCTCACCCCCCCGCCTCCCATGAGCATCATCACTATCCACTGCCACCTCCACACCACCGAGCCCATCCGCCGCCTGCTCTGGCAAGTCATGGCCGAAAGCAACACCCCCCTCATCAGCACCCTCCTCAGAAACGTCGCCGAGCATCCCGACTTCGACACCTGGCAAACCAACGGCAGCGTCCCCATCAAAACCGTCCGCACCATCGGCGACCCCCTTAAAGCCCAGTACCCGCTTCAACCCGGTCGCTTTTATGCCTCTGCCTACCAGATGGTGAGCTACACCTACGAATCCTGGCTCGCCCTCCAGAAAAAGACCAAACTCCGCCTCAACGGCAAACGTTGCTGGCTATCAATTGTTAAAAGTGACGCCGAACTCCTCGAACTTACCGGCCTCTCCCTCGAATCGCTCCGCCAGTCTGTCCGTAATGCGACCGGCTGATTTACCCTATCCAATCCGCTACGACTCCTCCACCGATCTCAAGTGGGAGCGAGACAGCCAAGGTAGGATCACTGTTAACTTTAATGGTCTCGACAAATTCCTTAAAAATAGTGACCCCGAAGTAAAGTCCTGGCTCAAAGAACATCAAGACTACCCTTTCCGAATTCAATGCGATCAGCGCCAACTCCCTTATTTCCAAAGGTTCCTGACCGATTGGCAAACTTACACAGCAGACAAAGATAGCTATCCTGCCGGACTCCTTACACTCGGCTCAGCCATGCTGGCCTGGCGCGAAGGCAAAAAGAAGCGCAAAGGTGAGCCCTGGAATACTTATCAACTGGTGCTCTACTGCTCCTTTGATACCCGCCTCCTTACTGCCGAAGGCACCGTCGAAGTTCAGCAAGAAAAGTTAGGAAAAGCTCAGAAGCGAGCCAAATCTTCCAAAGGGAAAAAGCTCGACGAAAACCAACTTCAGGCACAGACCAGTAGTGCAACCACGCTTAGAAAATTAGTTAATCTTCCTAATAGACCCAGTCGTAAACCCTATCAGGGTAAATCAGAACTGCTGCTAGGCATCAGCATTGGCTTATCCGAACCTATCACCGTCGCGATCGTGGATGCCTCCATCCAGCAAGCCTTAACCTACCGCACTTCACGCACCCTGTTAGGAGATCAGCATCGTCTCCTCCGGCGGCAGCGCCAACAGCAGCACCAAAACCGCCTCAAACGCCAACAAAACCAGAAGAAGGGGATTCGTCATCGGAACTTGGACAATATGTAGACCGCCTCCTGGCTAAAGCTATTGTCCAATTAGCCCAAACGTATCAGGTCGGCAGTATCGTCCTTCCCCAACTCACCAACCGTCGCGATATTCTGGACAGCGAAATTCAAGCCAAAGCAGAGCAAAAATGCCCTGGGGCGATCGCGGCCCAAGAAAAGTACGCCAAAGAAATCCGCGTTAGCATCCATAGCTGGAACTACCGTAGACTCGTTGACACCATTCGCAGTAGCGCCAGCAAACGCGGAATCCCCCTAGAAGAAGGTTTTTTGATTGCCCGCTCAAACCCTAAGGAACAAGCGAGGGAAATTGCGATCGCTGCCTATCAATCTCGCACCGAAAACAAAAATTAAGTTCACCAAAAACAGTACACCTGAACCAACTTAAGCTATTATCTTTCCAGCGCCGTTGTTCAAGTTCACCGCTGAACTTCGCTAAATGTGGGTCTGTTTGGTCGCCGTGAGGTGGCTGTTCTTTCCGGCCCTTATGACTGTCCGCTCACTGACTGCCATCCTGGGGCGAGTTCGCCAGAGCTTTGCTTGAGGATGGGAAGTTGCATTCGTTGCTTAGCTTCTTCGAGTGTAACATAGGCGCGCACCCAGTAGAAGTGAGTACTCTTCACATGGTGAGGGGCTAACTTTTGTTCATATTTTCTGAGCATGAGCACGGGAAATTTATTCGCTCTGTTGAATAAAGTGACCGAAGTGGCAGTTATTTGTCGCCTTCAATTATGAAGGAGCTTCCCTTACTATCTGAGTTTTGGCAAACCAAAGCGAGGGCGAAATCCATAGGAGGTTTGACAAATCTACTAATCTCTTGCTCAGCCAAGGTTTCAAATATTTGAAGGAGCTTCAACGACTGCGTCTAACCCTGATAAATAGTTTTTTGCAGGACCTTTGCCAAAGCACGGTATTTGGGCCTCTAGGACAAAGGGGGGCAGCACTCGCAGTCGCGATCGCCCCTTTACCAAAAGGGAAGTTGAAAGATTGAATTATGCGGTCTTGAGAGTTCATGTCAGAATGTCGCGATCGCCCCTTTTGGTAAAGGGGCGATCGCGA
>JAAHIC010000448.1 GCA_010671965.1 Leptolyngbya sp. SIO4C5 | reverse complement strand
GAGCAAGGTTTACAGCTCGTTCAAGAGCAGCAGCCTCAGCTTGTTTTGCTGGATATGGAGCTGGCTCAAAACGATGGCGTTACTTTTTTAATTGAGCAGCGACAGCTCAAGCAGCCGAGCCGGGTTTTAGTGCTATCAGCTCATCAGGAAGACGAGTGGGTTTTTCGGGCTATGCAGGCAGGGGCCTGCGGCTATATTTTCAAAGAACGGTTGGCCCATCAGCTCTCTCAGGCGATCGCTACGGTAATGCAAGACCAGGTATATCTTTCCGCCGAAGTGGCTACCCGCTTCTTTCGGCTATTTCATTTCTATAGCGGGCGCACCATGCTGGCCAATGTTGAAGTACATCTGACCGAGCGCGAGCAGGAGGTACTGCATTGGTTAGTGCAGGGAGCTTCTAATGACGCGATCGCTAAACGGCTGCATATTACAGTAGCTACCGTCAAAGCCCATCTCACCGGCATTTTTGAAAAGCTGGAAGTCAGCAGCCGCACCCAGGCCATTGTCAAAGCGCTAAAGCTGGGGCTAGTAGCGGCATGAGGCAGGTTCAGATATAAGTTTAGTGTTGGCTTATGGCTACAGTCTGCTCAGATTTAACCCAGAAACTAGACTGGCTGCGATCGCAGCTCCAGAGAACGCTGCTGTGTGATCCAGACGGTGTTCATCTGGATCCCTACGGCTTCGGGTGCGGGTTTGAGTCCTGTCATGGTTATTCTCGGCCCCTATGAGTAATCACCTCGCCATTGCAACAGTTACGGCTACGCTGCAGAGAACGCTACAGGCGGCGGTGCAGCTCGATGTTGAAGGGTCACGGGTAACGACGGTGCGCCCTAGCGACATTGGTAACGGCACGCCAGAAACCGGCGTGAACATTTTTCTCTACCAGATCATCACCAATCCGGCCCTCAACAATATTGACGCTACGCCCTTTCGCAGTCGGGGCAATCCAGTGAAGCGGCAGGCAGCGCTGGACTTGTACTACATGCTGAGTTTTTATGGCAACGATACCGAGCTAGCACCGCAGCGGCTCTTAGGCAGCGTTGTCAGCACCCTCAATGACTACCGCATGATTCCGGCGGAAATTATTCGTGATGCCTGCGAAGACTCAACGCTGAATTTTCTGCAGGACTCGCGCCTGGCCGATCAGATTCAGCAGATTACCCTGATGCCGCTCGATCTGAACCTAGAAGATCTTTCCAAAAGCTGGACGGTCTTTTTTCAAACGCCCTACGTGCTATCAGTGGCCTATAAAGTCATGGTAGTGCTGATTGAAGGAGAGAAAACGGCGCGGCGGGCGCTGCCGGTGCGCGATCGCCGTGCTAGCGGTTTAGCCCCTTACTTTAGCCAGCCTGCCGTCGAGCAGGTGATAGCTGCGGCAGGCCGTTATGAGCCAATTTTGCTAGACAGTGACCTGATCCTGCGGGGCAAAAATCTCAAGGGAGATCAGGCGACCTATGTGCGGCTGTGCGGCGTTGACATTCTCCCCACTCTGGTTAAGCCCACCGAAATTCAGCTTGCTCTAGCTGACGTACCCAGCGCCGTGATCCGGGCAGGAGTACAAAGCTTGCAGGTATTTCATCCACCCGCTGATACCTACGGCCAAAGTCCTCGGCGCGGGGTTGAGTCTAACGCCGCGCCGTTTGTGCTGCGTCCGGTCGTCACCCAGGTTAGGGTTGAAGTCGCTGAAGAGAGCAGTGATGAGCCGCGAGCCGGAGAAATTTTCATCACCGTCAACCTGACCGTTGGGATGCGGCAGCGGGTCGTGGTGTTCCTCAATGAGTGGTCTACTGAAAATCCCAGAGACTATTCTTTTGAAGCGGAACCCAGAGTAGAAGATAGCCCAGCGATCGCCATTCCCTTTAAAGACGTTGAGCCGGGAGAATACCTGGTGCGGCTGCAAATTGACGGGGCCGAGAGCCAGCTAGAAATTGATAATACGCCAGGAAGTCCCACGGAGAACTGGTTCACCGGCCCCCGCATCACCCTTCATTGAGGACAGTGACATGGCAGAGGATGACTATATCAGACAGCAGCTCAATCTGGAACTAGAAGGCATGAGCGTCAATCAGCTCACCGAGCTAGGCAACCAGGCTATTCAGATGGGCCTGATTGCGGGTCATGGCTATCATCGCGGTCAGTACGAAATTTTGCGGCAGGGCAAAATTATTTTGCTGCCGCCTCAAGAAGCGCTGACTTATTTACAGGACTTGATTCGAGACGTTTCGGGATGACGATATGGCGACGGCAACCGAACTCTGGCGCGAGGCAAATCACCGCTATCTGATGCAGGCGATCGCTCAGGTGATTGCCCGCCTAGAGCGCAAGGCTCATTCAGCAGAGACAACTACTATCCCTGCCGATCCGGCGCCAATTCAGCCGCTGGCCGCCTTAGACCATCTCTGTTCGCTGCTGGGGCTTTCTCGGTTTGAGCGAGATATTCTCGTCCTCTGTGCCGGGATGGAGCTAAATCCGATGGTCGCGCCCCTGTGCGCCACGATTCAAGCAGACCCGCAGCAGGGCTATCCCACCTACAGCTTGGCCCTATCGATTTTGCCGTCGCCTCACTGGTGGGCCTTAACCCCTGAGAGCGCCCTGCGCCGCTGGCACATTATTGAAGTTGGCGGTGGCAATGCCCTGACCCACAGCCCGCTGCGTGTTGACGAGCGCATTTTGCACTATCTGCTCGGCATCAAATACACCGATACGCGGCTTAAGGGCATTCTGACACCGCTGCCAGAGAGGCTGGCCGCCTTTGAAACCTTGCCTCCGTCCTACCAGGCGATTGTCAGTCAGGTAGCCCATGTTTTACAACCAGCCGACTCAAACCAGGCCCCGGCCATTCAGCTCTACGGCAGCGACGACACGACCCAACGGGCGATCGCCCTTGCTGCCTGTCGGCAAATACAGCATCAGGGACTGTTGATTACCGCCGATGTTTTACCCGTCGAACTGGGCCAGTTCAACCTGACTAAGGCCCTCTGCGAGCGAGAAGCCCTGCTAACCGACTGCATTTTAATCCTCGACTGCAGCGCTATTAGCAGCACTGAGAGCGGCGAAGGCGTAGCGGCCCAGCAAAACAGCGCCGTCAATCGCCTCATCGACAGCCTCTACTGTCCGGTGATTATTCTCACCCGCGATCGCCGTCCTCAGCGCCAGCGATCGCTCATGACCTTCTCCATTCCCTCCCCCACCTACGAGGAACAGCGCATCCTCTGGCAGCTTCACCTGGGCGAAACTGCCGCTCAGCTCAACGGCCATATCGACACGCTGGTTTCCTATTTCAACCTATCGCCAGCCGGGATTGCAGCAGCGTGTGATAGGACGCGGCGGCTGTGGACCGAGAGAGACGAGGAGAGTGATACAGAGTTACAGACTGTAGAGAACTCAACAGCGCCCTCGGCTCAAAACTCAAAATTTTGGCCGACCGCTTCCGCCGATAACGCCTCTCCCCTGCCTCTCCTCTGGGAAGCCTGTCTCACCCAGGCCCGTCCCCGCTTAGACGAACTGGCTCAGGCGATTCCACCAGGGGCTGACTGGCAGGACTTGGTACTACCCGAAAAAGAGCTACAGGTGCTGCACACGATTGCAGCCCATGTGAGACAGCGAGCCAGGGTTTATGAGCACTGGGGCTTTGGCCGTAAGGGCAGTCGCGGATTGGGGATTAGTACCCTGTTTGCGGGGCCGAGCGGTACGGGTAAAACTCTGGCAGCAGAGGTACTGGCCCATGATCTAAAGCTAGATCTCTATCGGGTAGATCTCAGTACGGTGGTGAGCAAGTATATTGGCGAGACGGAGAAAAATCTGCGCCGCATTTTTGATGCGGCTGAGACGGGCGGAGCAATTTTGCTGTTTGATGAGGCGGATGCGCTGTTTGGCAAGCGATCGGAGGTCAAGGACTCTCACGATCGCTACGCCAACATGGAAGTGGCCTACCTGCTGCAGCGGATTGAGGCTTACCGGGGACTGGCCATTCTGACCACAAATTTGAAAAGCTCGCTGGATCAGGCATTTCTGCGGCGCATTCGCTTCATCGTCCAGTTTCCCTTTCCAGATGCCAAGCAGCGGGCCGAAATCTGGCGGCGCATTTTCCCGGCCCAAACGCCGCTTAAGGATTTGTTGTATGACAAACTGGCAAAGCTCAGTGTTTCTGGGGGAAATATACGTAATATTGCGCTGAATGCCGCTTTCTTGGCCGCAGATGCTGATGAGTCTGTGCAGATGCATCATATTCTGCAAGCCTCGCAGGCCGAGTACATTAAGCTAGAGCGACCGTTAACCGATGCTGAGGTAAAGGGGTGGCTGCCCAAGCAGAATTAAGCATTTACCAGATTGGCTCGATTCCCTTATCGCATTTATAGCTATGACACACGCCCAAAGAAAATCTTCCCAGGCCAAGCCTTCTCACCACGCGCTGCCCCAAACCTCAAATCTGTCTGAAACCGACAGCGATCGCCAGTTGCAGAGCCGACCTTTTGCCCAGCCTGTCCAGCGAGAAACGGCTGTGGAGAACGTATCGTCTGCCCCATCTGCACCTGCAGACTTAGCTTACGACTGGACAAAAGTTTCGATCCTGCCCAAAGCGGAAACAGCGGGGGCCATCTCGCCGCCTGCGGCTTTGCATATCTCCAACAGTCCCGGAAATCTGGTTCAGGCCGACAAATCAGATAAAGAGAAGAC
>JAAHIC010000447.1 GCA_010671965.1 Leptolyngbya sp. SIO4C5 | reverse complement strand
GCTTTCTAACGATATTTTTGCTGGATCCAGGTAGGTAATTGAGGAATCTTAAAAAAGCTTGAAAACACCTTATATAGGGCGTTATCAATAGTTAAATATCGAACATAATGATTTATGATCTTAATATCACTGTACTAAAAGTTTATTAACAGAAATCTATCTGTTGATTCTAGAGATAGACCGTTTGGTAGGAGCATAGAGAGCATTGGAAAACGCTAAAGAAAAGATATTAGTTGTTGATGACGAGGCCAGTATCCGCCGAATTCTTGAAACTCGCCTCTCCATGATTGGCTACGACGTTGTGACGGCAGCAGACGGCGAAGAAGCCTTAGAAACCTTCCGTGACGCCATTCCTGACCTAGTTGTCTTAGACGTCATGATGCCCAAGCTAGACGGCTATGGCGTTTGTCAGGAGCTGCGCAAAGAGTCAGACATTCCCATCATTATGCTGACGGCGTTAGGAGATGTGGCCGATCGGATCACGGGTTTAGAGCTGGGCGCTGATGACTATGTGGTCAAGCCTTTCTCTCCCAAAGAACTCGAGGCCCGAATTCGCTCCGTTCTCAGACGGGTTGAGAAGAACAACACCACGGGCATTCCTAGCTCTGGAGTGATTCAGGTCAATAACATTCGCATCGATACAAACAAGCGTCAGGTCTATAAGGGCGATGAGCGCATTCGGCTAACGGGTATGGAGTTTAGCCTGTTGGAACTGCTGGTAAGCCGCTCTGGAGAACCCTTTTCCCGCTCTGAGATTTTGCAGGAGGTTTGGGGCTACACGCCAGAGCGCCACGTTGATACCCGCGTTGTAGACGTACACATTTCTCGCCTGCGAGCCAAGCTAGAAGACGATCCTAGCAACCCTGAACTGATTTTGACAGCGCGAGGGACAGGCTACCTGTTCCAGCGAATTGTTGAGCCGGGGGAAGAGTAGTCTGAGGATAGTCTGATAAAATTTCTTAAAGTTTCTAAAGATTCAATCAATGGGGTTGACTCAGGCACGAATCGCAATTGATGCGATGGGTGGGGATCATGCGCCCGCCGAAATTGTTTCTGGAGCTATCCGAGCTGCGGCTGAGCTCGGTGTGGATGTTCTTTTGGTGGGTGAGCCAGAGGCAATTCGCGCTTCTACGCCCCACCCTGAGAACCTCGCTCAGGTGGAGATCGTTCCGGCAGAAGGCTCTATCGAGATGCATGAGGAGCCACTGAGCGCTTTGCGGCGCAAGCCACAGGCTTCCATCAACGTGGCGATGGACTTAGTGAAGCAGGGGCGAGCCGATGCTGTGGTTTCTGCCGGACATTCCGGTGCGGCAATGGCAGGCTCTCTCCTGCGTTTAGGCCGGATTAAAGGCATCGATCGCCCGGCGATTGGGGCAGTTTTTCCCACTGTGATGGCCGACAAATCGGTGCTCATTTTGGACGTGGGCGCTAACGTGGACTGTCGCCCTAAGTTTTTAGAGCAGTTCGCCGTTATGGGGACGGTCTACTCCCAGTATGTCTTGGGGGTAGAAAAGCCTAAGGTGGGGCTGCTGAACATCGGGGAAGAACCCAGCAAGGGCAATGACCTAGCGCTGCGGGTTCACCAAGCCCTGAGCGACAATCCCGCCGTTCCTTTTGTCGGCAACGCTGAAGGGCGCGATATTCTGTCAGGCGACTTTGACGTGGTGGTGTGTGACGGCTTTGTCGGCAACGTGCTGCTCAAGTTTGCAGAAGCCGTAGGTGAGTCCATCCTGCAGATTTTGCGGGAAGAGCTGCCGCAGGGCGTTCGAGGCAAACTCGGTACGCTGGTGCTCAAAAACAACTTGCGGCGGATTAAGCAGCGGGTAGACCATGCTGAACACGGTGGCGGCTTACTGCTGGGCGTGGCTGGTATTGTAGTAATTAGTCACGGCAGCTCTCAGGCACCCTCTATTTTCAACGCTGTCCGCCTAGCCAAAGAGGCAGTAGATAATCGAGTACTGGAGCGAATTCGAGCGCAGTACCAAAAGGTCGCTGCCCCTGCAACAGATGGAGAATAGATGCGGCAACAATTTGAACACGGCGTTTCAATTATTGGCAGCGGCTCAGCCAAGTTAGAGACGGCACTCAGCAACGCCGACTTAAGCCAGATCGTGGAAACCTCGGACGAGTGGATTGCGACTCGTACCGGCATTCAGCAGCGTCACGTCGCCAGCCCGCAAGAGTCGCTCAGGAGTTTAGCAGCGGCAGCAGCGCAGAATGCGATCGCAATGGCCGGACTGACGCCAACCGATATCGACCTAATTCTGCTGGCGACTTCTACGCCAGATGATTTGTTTGGCACCGCCAGCCAGGTGCAGGTAGAAATAGGCGCTGCCAGGGCGGTGGCCTTCGATCTAACGGCAGCCTGCTCCGGTTTTGTCTTCGCGCTGGTGACGGCGGCTCAGTATATTCGCACTGGCACTTATCAAAATATTGTTGTGATTGGGGCAGATTTGCTGTCTCGCTGGACAGACTGGAGCGATCGCCGTACCTGCGTTCTCTTTGGAGACGGCGCGGGGGCTGTGGTGATGCAGGCGAACTCCCGCGATCGCCTGCTTGGCTTTAAGCTATGCAGCGACGGCACTCTGAATCACTGTCTCAATCTGGCTTACCGCAGTGAGTCCCAAACGCTCGTAGATGACATTACCGTTCAAACAGGCAGCTTTGCCCCCATCAGCATGAATGGCCGCGAAGTCTATCGCTTTGCCGTCAGCAAGGTGCCTGAGGTGATTGAAAAAGCCCTGTTTCATGCCGGACTCTCGACTGACGATATTCGCTGGCTGCTGCTGCATCAGGCCAATCAGCGCATTCTAGATGCCGTAGCTCAGCGCTTAAAAGTGCCTGGCGATCGCGTCATCAGCAATATGGCCCGTCACGGCAACACGTCAGCCGCTTCGATTCCCATCGCCCTAGACGAAGCCGTTCGTGACAACCGAATTCAGCCAGGCGATATCATCGCCTCCTCCGGGTTTGGCGCTGGGCTAACCTGGGGAGCCGCTATTTTCGAGTGGAACTAGCTGCCAGTAGCGGCTTGATTAACAACAAGGGCAATATCCCCCTATTTTTTCGCCAACCAGCTGCTGGCCACAGAAGGCCAAGCGGCGTGCTAAGCTGCGATCTTGGCGAGAATGGGTGAGAGAAATCCGTGTCGGCGACAAATCAGTTTTTTCTGCGCAATATCTGGTATCACGCCATGCCTAGCCGGGCGCTAAAGCCGGGCAAAATGCTGGTAAAAACCCTTTTGGGTGAAGCTATTTTGTTTGGCAGAACTCAGACCGGAGAAGTCTTTGCGCTGAAAGATGTCTGTCCCCACCGGGCTGTACCCTTGAGCTGCGGTTGGTTCGACGGCGAGGCCGTCCAGTGCTGCTATCACGGCTGGAAATTTGACGCGGCTGGCCGCTGCACCGAAATTCCTTCCCTCATGCCCGACCAGCAGATAGATCTCAATCGCTTCAACGTCCAGGCTTACACAGTTCAAGAAACCCAGGGCAATATCTGGATCTATATGCCAGAGTCCTATCCGGCAGAGGCCGCACCGCCACGGTTTGACGTACCCAAAATTCCGGGGTTTGCCCCCCAGGCTCAGCCCAACGTCACTTACACCATGCGGTTTCCCTGCTTTATCGATCACGCAGTGGTGGGACTGATGGATCCGGCCCATTCTCCCTACGTCCACCGGGCCTGGTGGTGGCGTACCAGCGAGCTGCATGACGAAGTGAAGTGGTTTGATCCGTCCACCTACGGCTTTACCATGCGGCGACACCGCATTGCCCACGCCGGACGGCTGTACGGCCTAATCGGCGGCGTCCCGGAAACTGAAATTATCTTTTATCTACCGGGACTGCGGACTGAGGAAACCACTACGGCTAAACACCGCGTCGTCAACCTGACAACGGTGACGCCCCTTTCTGAAACCGAAACCGACGTCACCTTTGAGCTGTACTGGGATATTCCCTGGGGCTGGCTGTTGCAGCCGCTGATGATTCCCTTAATCAAGGCTTTTCTCGGCCAGGATCGAGATGTCGTAGCCAAACAGCAGATTGGCCTCAAACAAGACTCTGTGCTGCGGTTGATCAAAGACTCCGATACCCCCGCTCGCTGGTACTATCAGCTCAAAAACGAATACGCGCGATCGCAGGCAGAAAAGCGCGAATTTGTCACACCGGTCAAATCGCAGCAGCTCCGCTGGCGGGCTTGATAACTTCCTTGTTTTGCCGTCTCCCTCCTGTGGCACAATGAGAAACAGTCATAAATTTTTGGTTAAATCTGCTCATACGTCTTCAGGCGTAGCCGCAGATCTTTGTTCACTGCTGTTGCCAGTTTTGCGAGTTTTATGTCAGCTCCCCGTCGCGCTGTTTTTCCCTTCACTGCTGTTATTGGCCAGGAAGATATGAAGCTGGCCCTGCTGCTTAACGTCATCGACCCCAAAATCGGGGGCGTCATGATTATGGGCGATCGCGGCACGGGTAAGTCCACTACAATTCGGGCGCTGGCAGATCTGCTGCCTGAGATTGAAGTAGTGGTTGACGATCCCTTCAGCCGTGCTCCAGATGATCCGGCTGTTCTCAGCGAGCGCCTAGGGCAAGGAATTGAAACGGCCAAGAAAAAAGTGCCGATGGTAGATTTGCCGCTGGGCGCTACCGAAGACCGAGTTTGCGGCACCATCGATATTGAAAAAGA
>JAAHIC010000446.1 GCA_010671965.1 Leptolyngbya sp. SIO4C5 | reverse complement strand
TTTCGCAGCGTTTGAGGAATGCTGACCAACGGGAGCATTGAAGCTTCTCCACATTCTGCTCGTGCTAATTTTCTAGCACCGCAAACCCGTCGCTTTTATTCTCTTTTCAGAACATGCCAAGTCGTGTCCATAATTTTTGCACTCACCGCCGCTGGGAAGCCTCGCTGCACCTTTTTGCGATACGCTTCCACCTCCAGCAGCAATAGGGCCAAAAGCGACACCACCAGCACAAACAGGATTAAAGCCGAAAGCAGGGACCGAATGCCGCCAATGGCTCTGCCGGTGAGCTGACCCGATGATCCCTGGGACTGGAGCGGATTGTCTGAGACGGGCAGACCGTACTGCCGCGCCAGTTCAACAACTGTGTTAAGTAGCTGCTGCAGGCGATCGCTATACTCCGGCAGCTTCGGCTGAATCAGGTCAACGCTGATTTCTAGCGCCCCCACGGCAATGCCCAATACTCCCGCCAGTAAAAGCAAAATAATAATCAGAGTCAGCCAGCGCGGCAGGCGGCGATTGAGCGATCGCTGTAGAGGATGCACCAGCACAGCAATAAAAAAGGCAAAGGCCAGCGGCATGGTCACCGGACGAGTCGCCTTCAGCGCCCAAACCACCAGCACCGTCGCAATCACCGCTAGTAAAATCTGGGTTGTTTTGGGCGAAACAGACATGAGTAATCGCAGTAACAGCTCAGTCGAGTCTTTGAGGCGGATTTACCTCAAGCTGCAGCGATTTTAAGCGAAAGGTTAGCCAGGGGGAATCTAACTGTAGGCTGGCAAAAGGACTCGCGGCAGGCACCTGAATTTGCACGGCGCTCAGCCACTGTAGCTGGAACCGGGCGATCGCGGTGAACCACAGCCGCTGTTTTAGCTGTTGACCAAAGGCGGCTACGGGTAACTGCAGCGGCAGTCGCGGAGACGCAACCTGAGCTGTCAACTCACAAAGGGCGATCGCTGACTGCTCCGCCCCCACCTGCAGCGGCTCCCCCCTCCAGGTAAAAGTTGCTACCTCCTTGGGTAATCCCCAAATCTGGCGACCGCCAGCCACAGAAGCTAGATTGTCTACATAGATGTGAGAGATCCAGAAGCCTAGCTTGCCGGCGTAGCGTACCAGACCGGAAATCACGATCAATTCCTGGTAGGTCAGCGTTGAGCCAGTTACATACTGAGCAAAATACAGTCCTCCCAGGGTCTTCCCCGGCCAGATCGGCACAATGTCAAACTGGTCAGGAATGAAAGAACGCGATCGCGCTAAACTCACTGGCTGCAGGGTCTGAATGGCTGTTCCAATTAGCTGCCAGGGAGCAGGGGGATAGGTTTGCGAAAATTCCCCGACCATAATTTTTACAGCTCTTAAATATAGACAAAAATTAATACTTTGCAGCGATCTCTAGCAATATCTATCTTGCTCAGCCTGGAAATATGTCTGGAGAGAGTGACATGTTTTTAAAAGTCTATCTTCGGCGTGATTAGATTTATTGGAATTGATGAATACACTAGTGGCAAGATAAACATTTTTTTACAAAACGCAACTTCAGTATGCTGAACCCCAAAACTGAGCAGCTTCAGGTCGTCGAGGATCTGCTGGTGGCTGTCGAAACCAGTCAATCTTCCAGTCAGGACATAGTTTTGGTCAGCGCTAAAGCCTGTTTGGATTTAGCTGACTACGATCTCAATACGGCTGAGCTGTACAAGCTAAAGCAAATTCTCAAAGATTTGAATACCCAGCTAGCCGAATCCCTGCAGCGAGAGCATCCGGCTGCTTCAGTGGTTTTAGAAATTTGCTCCAAGTCTTAACCAGAAAGACCTAATTATTTGAGGGATGCGTTTGCGATCGCGCAATGCACCAAAGTCCTGCAAAATGCTGCGATACGGCTGTGCCCAACAGTTCCCTACAGTGTCGTTTGTGGGTGCTTGCTTCTCAGCCGCGCTACGGGCCTTAATTACATTTCTACCTGTTTGTAGATTGCAGCGAGCACAAAGAACAGCATGATTAGGCTGCAACTCTCCGTTCTTTCGCCGGTCATTTTCTTTTGCAGCAAAAACGCCTCAGCTACGCTCAGCTCCTCAACATCAGTCTAGGTTTCTGGGGCATTCAGATCAGCTCTGGTCTACAAACCGCTAATACCAGCGCTATTTTTGAATGTTTAGGTGCGTCTGTCAGTCAAATTCCGCTGCTGTGGCTGGGAGCACCCGTCTTAGGTTTATTAGTCCAGCCCGTCGTTGGGCGCATGAGTGACAAAACCTGGAATCGCCTAGGGCGGCGACAGCCTTATTTTTTAGTAGGGGCAGTTCTGAGCGCGATGACACTGCTGCTGCTACCTAACGCCTCGGCTCTATGGATGGCGGCGATGCTGCACTGGACCCTGGAGGCAACCACCAATATTGCTGTAGCTCCGGCAAGGGCGTTTGTAGGAGATATGCTGCCGCGATCGCAGCGCACTTTGGGCTACGCGCTGCAGAGTCTCTGTGTTGGTTCCGGAGCCGTGATTGCGGCGGCGCTGCCCTGGATTTTAAGTACCTTTTTTGACGTGTCTAGCGCCGCAGAGCAGGCAGCAGTGCCGCTGACGATTCGGATTTCTTACGGCTTAGGTGCGGCTATGTGTTTGAGCGGTACGCTGTGGACATTTTTCTCGGTCAAAGAACCGCCTCCGGCTGAGTTTGAGACGGGGACTTTGCAGGAATCAGAGGGAGTTGGCTCCACGCTCAAGTCCATTTTTCAGGCCGTGACTTCCATGCCATTGCTAATGCGGCGGCTGGCCTGGGTGCAGGTATTTACCTGGTTTGGGATGTACTGCATTTTTCTGTATTTCCCCACAGCGGTAGCCCAGAATATCTTGGGCGCGACCAACGAAGATTCTCTCAGGTATGCTCACGGCATTGAGTGGGCAGGCGTTTGCATCGCTTTTTACAACCTGGTTTGCCTGCTCTTTTCGCTGCTGCTGCCGCTGCTGAGTCGGCGACTGGGCCGCGTGCTGCTCCACACTCTCTGCCTGCTCTGTGGCTCAGCGGGCTTGGTTTCCCTCTTGCTGATTCACAATCAGTACCACATTCTGATAGCCATGACCGGGGTAGGCATTGCCTGGGCCAGCATTTTGTCAATTCCCTATGCCCTGCTGATGGACAATCTCTCAGACAGCGAGAGCGGCATTTACATGGGAATTTTCAACGGATTTGTGGTGCTGCCGCAAATTATTATGTCGCTGGGATTGGGCTGGATCATGGCTCATCTGCTCCAGGGCGATCGCCTCTTGGCCCTGACTTTGGGCGGCTGCTGTATGGTGATTGCCGCTCTGCTGATGCAGCGAGTCACCGAAGAGGCAATAGACACAACAACCGAAGCCGTTCAGGAAGCCTCCTAGCGCCGCTGGCGTTTTTCTGCTAACACCTGTAGCCCCAACATCAGCGCCGCCAAGGTACCCGCGACCTGTAGTTCGCCCTGGGCAATCCGCTGCGAAATTTCACTCAGGGGAATCAAAACCAGGGCGATCGCCTCTGTAATGTCTAGCTGCTGCTGCCCCACCGGGTAGACTGCCTCAGCTAAAAACAGGTGAATCTGGTTCGTGTCTTTCACCGGATTGTCGTAGAGGGTGCCGAGGGGAGTGAGATGGTCAGCGCTATAGCCAGTTTCCTCCTGTAATTCCCGCAGCGCCGCCGCCGCTGGGGCCTCTTGCTGCGGATCAAACGTGCCCGCAGGCAGCTCCGTCAGCAGCTTTTGCACCCCATGACGATACTGCCGCACAAACAGGACGCGCTCATCCGGCAGCAGCGGCAGCACCATCGCCACGTCTGGGCGCACATTGACAAAATAGTCGTCAATTAGCTTGCCGTTAGGCAGCTCTACTGTGTCCTGCCGCACCCGACACCAGCGATGATTCAAGGCCCAGCGCGATCGCAGGCGTTTCCAGGGCTGTAGTTGGGGCATGGGGCTATGGGACGGTTCCAAATTTCGTTAGATTAGAGGAGAGTCAAACGTATATACAAATTTTTTATGGCCGAGCAGTCAGAACAACCTGGAAATATTCTGTTAGTGGATGATGAACCCGGCTTACGCGAAGCGGTTCAGGCTTACTTAGAAGATAGCGGCTTCAATGTAGAGGTCGCCAGCAACGCCAAGGAAGGCTGGGAAAAGCTGCAGCAGTCCACTCCAGACGTGCTGATTTCGGACGTGATGATGCCTCAGGTAGACGGCTTTGAGTTTTTGAAGCAGGTGCGTGAAGATGTGCGCTTTCAGTCGCTGCCAGTGGTGTTCCTCACGGCGCGGGGCATGACCAGCGATCGCATTCAGGGCTACAACGCCGGGGTCGATGCCTATATCCCGAAGCCCTTCGACCCGGAAGAACTGGTAGCTGTCGTTAGCAATCTCAAGGGTCGCCGCACTACTCAGTCTCAGGCCAGTGGGGACGTACCCGATATTGCCGCGATGGCCCGGCAGATTGAGGAAATCAAAGCGCTGCTGACCCAGCGCGGCTCTATCGCTCAAACTCCAGCCCCCATCCGCATCGATTTGACGCCACGGGAACAGAGCGTTTTAGACCTGGTAGCGGAAGGTCTGATGAACAAAGAAATTGCCCGCCGCTTGGAAACCAGCGTCCGCAATGTCGAGAAATACGTCAGCCGCCTATTCAGCAAGACCGGCACTAACAGCCGCACCGAGCTAGTGCGCTATGCCCTGGAACATGGACTAGA
>JAAHIC010000445.1 GCA_010671965.1 Leptolyngbya sp. SIO4C5 | reverse complement strand
GCATGTGCTCAGATGCGTCAGGTGAACCCACTCACCCGATTGACCCATCCAGCTTTTCAAGGCATCGTAGAGGCGGGAGTTTTTTTCACAGCATTCGACGGTCTGAGTGGTATCTAATCTTAGAATGCTGACTCCCACCCAAATTTCTCAGCCCTTTCAAACTCCCTAGTGTCAACTGTCTCAAGAACTTGACAAGCATCTTTTGTCAGTCAACCAGGGCGTACCGTGTTACTTAACTAAGCTCTAACATTTCAAACAAGTAAAGTGACAGAGCATATTCAGTCAGAAAATTACTTCACGCTACAGCAGAGCATATAGTCAATCGCGTCAATATAAGCATAAACATATGCACGAACCGTATCCGTATGAAATCCACGTCCTGGGAATAAGGAGTCTCCAACTTGGAGCAAGATGGTTACTGACACAGCAGAGTCTGCTGTTGTTGCCTGTGTTGCCGTGTAGACAAGACGATGATTGGGAACACCACACTTATCTAGAGACCTCTTAATAGCCTTATAAGCTGCGTCGATAGGTCCATTTCCTGTCGCTGTTTCTTGCAAGATTCCCGCTGTAGGAGTCTGTATCACCACAGTTGCCTTTGACTCTTTATCACCACAGCACACGGTAAGTTGTTCCAATCGCCAAGCTGATGTGCCACTTAGATTTCCGCTAGGTACTAAAACCACATCCCCAAAACTATTTTGAGAAACCTCAGTGTCAGTGGCCGGATACTTTGACTTATCTCCGAAGCTATTTTCAAGGTGATTCACAACAAGCCAGCCTGGCGTAAAAATTGAGATGTTTTCGAGCTCTGCGTGACAGAAATCAAGGGGGGTTGACGTAAGAATTCCATCAACGTTCCAATCAAGTCCACAAAGAACTTGTATAGCAGCAGAAAACCTAAGGTTGAGTGAGCATGCTTCTCTCACAATCATTTGTCCAACCAGCCGACATTCCAAGACCTTTAGCAACTTAGAAACGAGCTGCTCAGTCCTCTCCTGATCCTGATTCATGAGGAAAGTCTTTCGCCATATATCCTCAATTGCAATATCAGTAACGCATCCTCGTATATTTCTCAATAAAATTTGCTCCCAAACAAATTCCATGCTCTCCATTGCGGAGTACTTTTCAAGAAGCACATCCCAGAGCAAATTTTCATCTATGAGAACAGACTTAATACGCATATCTACCCCTTGCGCGGAAAGAGCAACGCTAGGGGAACCTATCAACTTCTCAGCTTGGGGAATTGAGTAGTAGGCTTAAGCAGACTACATAGGTCCTGTAAGGAAACCTCTACTGATTCATCAGATTTAATATCTTGATAGGTGCCCTGGCACTGCTCCATACCATCTATTTTTCCTCTCACCAAAGACTCGACTTTTTGACGACGTTCCTCGAAATCAGAAGCTATTTTTTGGAGCTTTTTCTCGATCTCGGTCAATCTCTCTTCAGAAGGAGAATTTGTCCGAAAAAAGGTTTCACGCTTCAGTTGCTCAAACTCCAGCATCCTAAGCAAGTGCTGAACTGTACTTTCCAGACCTGACAAGCGATCTTCACTAGAAATACCTTTGCATTCATCAGTCAAGCCTTGCCTGAGTAAGCGATTAACCAACTCTGTAATTGATATCCCCTCGGTGTTAGCTCTTTCTTTGAGAGCCAACTTCAGATCGTCAGCCAAGCGGAAACTGACCAAGCTTCTAGACATACTTTCCTTCTTGTCGAAATTCACTCCTTGCCAATGCTACACGAATGACATTTAAATGCAACATAAATTTATCATGAGGATAATCGTCCTCCTGTAAATTCAGCTACCTAATCAAATCCCCATTCAAGCAAGGACAAAGAAAATATTTCCTAAAAGAATATTGTAGCCTACACAACAGATCTATTTGATATACGTTTGATATACGTTTGATACACAAACAAAATCAACTGTATTCAGTCTGTAGGAGTTTGCTGCCAATGAACGCTCAAGAACTCTGTAGGCGCTACTCAGATGGCGAGAGAGACTTTAGTGGAATTGACTTGAACAACACTAATCTCAGCGGCATCTGTTTGGCTGGTGCTGACTTAAGTAGAGCTAACTTAACTTTTGCCGATCTTAGTAAGGCAAACCTTAGTTGGGTGAAGCTTCGAGGAGCTACGCTCGACGGGGCTAATTTATCTAACGCTAACCTTCGCCGTGGAAATCTAGTTCAGGCAAGCTTAAACTCCACAAATTTTGAGAACGCTGATCTGAGAGCAGCTAATTTCACTAGAGCAGTCATCACTGGCGCTAACTTCAACGCTGCCATCACATGGGGGATGCTCTTGCCTGATGGGATAACAGCTTTGTCCGAGGTGCAATTCGCGTAGCTATTTATTAAGTTTTTTTCATTTGACTTGACCAGATTATCCAGTCTTTAGGGGGTTAATATGCTTCAAGAAATCTTGCTTTCAGCTATCGTTGTTCAAGCTGTGGCAAATAATCTCTGCAACCTTCTCTTAAAAGCAGGTTACGGAGTAGCTAGTAAGAGATTTAGAAAATGGTTTTGGAATGAACCCCACAAATTAGATGATATGCTGACGTCCTTGCTTTTACTACCAAATCAGCAATCTTTACCGCCTTTTTTACAAGACACAAGCTTGAGTCTTCCGGAGAGCCAGACTAATTATATGAGGTCTGACGATGGGTATGGTCTATATTTACCTAAAGCAGATATGAGCTTCTCGGATTGTCATCTAAACTCTTTGGATTCATTCATTCAAGATGACACCAATTTTCTTGGAGAGATGAATTTTTCAGGCATTGAAAATGAATGGATTCTGAAAAAGAAAATTCTGTCAAATGGATGTTTCTTGAAAACCAAGAATGTGCCGATAAAAAATGGATTTAGTGCGCATGCAACAAAGCAAAATGACATCATCTTGGCAGCCATGCCAATGATATATCAAGCACTTCTATTAGAGAGAGAAAAGCAAATAAACGATCTCAGAAATTTAATCAGCCTGGCCATCAGAAATCCTTTATTTTATGCGGAAGCTTTTCAAAATAAAGGCAGTATTACCATGAATTTTGGCTCAGATGCTTCTTATCATGATCTGCGTGGTGGCTTTTTCTCTGGTGGCTTTGCCGAAACAGTCTACGGACACCAAACTGGCATACAAAATCTAGACCACTCTTTTTTCGATAGGTCTTTTGATATAGGGTTTAACAGAAGCAGAAATCATTATCACGAATCACCGTTTCTCCCTCTATCTCAAGAGAGTCGCGTAAAAATTACTGACACTGAAAAATTTTGAGGAACCAAGTTTGGAGGAGGATTTTCAGAGACTGTTTTCGGTGACCAAATCGGAAACCTTATTGATAAATCTGATCAGGCTGCCAGACCCTCACTCTCTGCAGATATCACAAATGCAAACATCATTGAGCTAAAGCCACATCAAGGAAATGAGCCTATTTCTAAGAACGCAAAAAGCCATGTAAGTCGAATCTTTGCTGTTGGGCTAGCTATCAGGGCTATTTCATTCTAAAAACGCGCTTTAGCGTGTCTAGGCCATATTTGCAGTATCGTTGCGCCTGAGCCATATTGTTGAAGTCACTCGAACGATACAGATTCAGGGCAAAGTTACGGGCAACGGCAAAGATTTGCGGTAACTGGTGCATGCGAATGCGAGAGGCATCTTCTGCCTGGGTGACATCGCGGACATAGTGCACCTTGTTTTCGACCCCCCAATAGCCCCGAATGCGTTGAGCAAAGGCCTCTGCAGAGTCAATCAACGAGGTCACATAGTAACGAGTTTCGGTTTCTAAGCGAGGGTGTCCGCCTTTCTTGAATTGGCGTTGGCTCTCCACACGGATCAAGGTTTGTAGTCCGGGCCAATCGGGAATGTGATCCAAGCTCGTGCACAGGCTCACCGTCCGCTGTTCAATTCGCCCATGCCCCTTGCTGATATCGGTATGGCTCTCTTCGGCCACAAAATGAGCCTGCACGCTCTTGTGTAAGTTGCCCTGATTCCCTTTTAACGCCCCGAGATAGTGGTTGCCGCTCTCAACAATGAGACGACAAGTTTTTTTGAGTGCTAATGGCGTCAAAGGCAAAGACCACTCCGTTCACCGCGAGGTGCTTGATAAATTCTGGCAAAGCCTTGATTTCATTGGTTTTACTGTCTACCTGATACGGTTCTAAAATCAGTCCTCGCTCCACGAGATAGGCGCTCACCAACTGGATGGCGGGATGCGGCAGGGAGTCGGGGTTGCCGGTTTCGAGTTGATAGGAACCTCGTAAGACTTTGCCGTCTACCGCTAAAGTTTCACCCGGTAACGGATCAACTCTGAAGAATCGCGCCAAGGCGGCTGAGTAGGCTTGATAATCCACCTTCAGTAGCACGCGTCGAATCGTGCTGTAGGAGGGTAAGCGCTGCTTAGGCGGGTTAAACAGTGCCAGCAAGTCCTGACGGTAACTGTTCAGCCAGTCGCCAATGGCGAGAAAGCCCCGATTCCCAGCAGTGACGGCCAGAGTAAACAGTGCTAAGCACAAGGTCATCTGGTGTCGTTTGCCGGAAGCCTGTCGAACATCCGGCAGGTCAGCAAAGACCTCTAAGATCTCGAGGCGTTCCGTTGCAAGTTGGACAGGCAGACTCATCATGTTCCCAGAGACTCGGTACAGCCTGAAACCTTATCATATGAAAGCTTCTGTGAGAATGAAATGGCCCTG
>JAAHIC010000444.1 GCA_010671965.1 Leptolyngbya sp. SIO4C5 | reverse complement strand
CCTAAGCGACCGAGCCGTTCTGACGATACTGACTCCGATACGGATTCTGGAGTGACTGAGGTTACCTCAGAACCTGGCGAAGAGGCTACCGATCAGCCAATTTTGCGTCGTCCTTCCCCGCCGCGCACCAGTAAGCGCAAAGAGCGCGAAGAGGACGATGAGCAAGAGATGCGGCGCGTCAGCAAGGTGACTAAGGCCAAGCGGCGATCGCAGCCTGTCATCGATGACGAAGATGAAGATCTCGCTGAAATGATTGATTCTGGTCAGTCTGGGGCCGAGGTCGCACCTTCTCAGCTCAATATGTCATTGGCTAGACCACCCAAACCGAAGTCATCGCGACCGACAAGCCAGCCCAAACCGGCAACCGGCGGGAAAAACCGCAGGCCAAGTCCCAAAGATTCTTCCAGGGATTCTAGCCGCAATCAGCGGCGCGAGCGCCAGCAAGACAATCAGCCTCAACGGCCTGAGAAGCTAGTGGTCACTTCCGGTCTTACCGTCAACGAGCTAGCCGATCAGATTAACGTCGCTGATACCGAAATTATTCGGTTCTTGTTTATCAAAGGTATTGCCACCAACGTCAATCAAACCTTAGATATTCCTACTATCGAGATGGTAGCCGAGGAATACGAGATTGAAGTTGAAACGGCTGAGGCCGAGTCTGAAGCCCGCAAGGTCACAGAGATGCTGGCGGCTGAGGACTTGGAGAATTTAGAACGGCGTCCACCCGTGGTCACGATCATGGGCCACGTAGACCACGGTAAAACCACGCTGCTAGACTCTATCCGCAAAACCAAGGTCGCTCAGGGAGAGGCCGGGGGTATTACCCAGCACATTGGTGCTTACCACGTTGATATTGATCACAACGATCAGAAACAGCAAATTGTCTTCTTAGACACTCCTGGTCACGAAGCCTTTACCGCAATGCGGGCTAGGGGTACGCGGGTAACCGATATTGCCATCCTAGTCGTAGCCGCAGACGACGGCGTTAGACCTCAAACTATTGAGGCCATTAGTCACGCTAAGGCTGCTGAAGTGCCGCTTTTGGTCGCAATCAACAAAATCGACAAGGAATCCGCTCAGCCCGATCGGGTGAAGCAGGAACTGATGGAACACGGCCTCGTGCCGGAAGAGTGGGGCGGTGACACCATCATGGTGCCTGTTAGCGCTCTGCAGGGAGAGCATCTAGACGATCTGTTAGAGATGATTCTGCTGGTTTCTGAAGTAGAAGATCTCCACGCCAATCCCGATCGTCCGGCTAAGGGAACAGTGATTGAAGCGAATCTGGACAAGGCTCGTGGTCCCGTGGCGACGCTGCTAGTGCAAAATGGTACGCTGCGGGTTGGCGATTCTATTGTCGTTGGCTCTGTCTTCGGTAAGGTCCGCGCCATGATCGACGATCGCGGTAGTCGAGTAGAGGCCGCAACCCCTTCCTTTGCCGTTGAGGTCTTAGGACTCAATGATGTCCCCGCCGCGGGTGATGAGTTTGATGTCTTTAGAGACGAAAAACTGGCTCGTTCCACGGCTAACAACCGCGCCGACACCCAGCGACAGTCTCGACTGCAGCAGGCTATGGCTTCGCGGCGGATTACGCTCAACAGCTTGTCGGCTCAGGCCCAAGAGGGCGACCTTAAGGAACTCAATCTGCTGCTGAAGGCAGACGTTCAGGGTTCACTCGAGGCGATCTTAGGGGCACTGCAGCAGCTACCCCAGGACGAAGTGCAAATTCGCGTTCTGCTAGCGGCTCCGGGTGAAATCAGTGAAACCGACGTTGACCTAGCCGCAGCCAGCGGTGCCGTCATCATTGGCTTTAATACCACTTTGGCTCCGGGGGCGCGGCAGGCTGCCGATCGCGCTGGTGTTGATGTCCGCGACTACGAGGTTATCTATAAGCTACTTGACGATGTTCAAGGCGCGATGGAAGGTCTATTAGAGCCTGAACTAGTAGAGGAGCCTTTAGGTCAGGTGGAAGTCCGGGCTGTCTTCCCATTGCGCAAAGGAACAGTTGCCGGTTCCTATGTGCAGTCGGGTAAGGTCACACGTAACTGCCGCATCCGCGTATCTAGGAAAGGAGATGTCATCTTTGAAGGCAATCTCGACTCCCTGAAGCGGATGAAGGAAGATGTCAAAGAGGTCAATGCTGGCTTTGAGTGTGGTATTGGTGTCGATAGCTTCAACGGCTGGCAAGAAGGTGACACAATCGAAGCCTTCCGCTTGGTGTCGAAGCGCCGCACTCTAGCAATGGCTTAAGGCACGATGGGCTCCTTTCGACGCGATCCTTACCTGTGGATACACTTTGCCGGATTAGCTGCGCTGCCGCTGTTCTTGGACATCTGTTTGCTAGGATTAGCGGCGGGCTATCCGGTGATGCCCGTCTGGTTAGAGATGGGACTGCTGTTAGGATTCGGCATTGTGCCAGTTTTGTGGATGCAGTGGCAGCGTCCGTTTTACATCTTCAGTTTGTTGGCAGTGGCGGTTAAGCCAGAGCAGCTTACTGAAGAGCGACGACGGCTGCTGCCCCTGTTTCGATCTTGGCAGGTCAAGCTGTTTACGGGTCTAGGAGCGATTGTTTGGGCCTGGATTTTATGGCAAATCTATTGCCTCGCCCCAATCGCTGCTGCAGTCACGCCTTTCAAAAGTCATCTTCTTGGCCTAGGGGTGGCAGCACTGGCTTTCTTGGGCAGCAATCTGTTTCTACAGGTGCCCCTGAGCGTACTGCGCGTGTTGTTAGCCAACGAGCAGCAGCTAGCAACCATTGAACCCTATGCGGCAGAGGCGATCGCTCAGGATTTTACGATATTGGGCCTGCGCCTCAAGCAGGTCCTGCCGGAGCTAAAGGATGGGCCGTCAGCGGTTGCGACGGCAGATGTAAGTTCGCTCGAGGGAGCTGACACTGCTGAGGTCGCAGAGCCAGAACCAGCCCCTGCTGTTCCTAACGCTGAGCTGCTAGAGGTTGAACTGTCTGAGGCAGAAGCAAAGCTAGTCGAGGCCGATGCAGCCGAGACGGATAAGACTGAGCAAGATGAGACGGAGCCAGCAGCTTTAGCAGAGGACGCTGAAGCAGTGGCAGCCGCAGCCGACTCCGAAGAGGCAGAGAGTGAAGCAGACGCCTCTGCCGCAAGGGTTGTTCTGTCTCCCTCAGAAAGTCAGGCCGAGGAAGAAACGGTAACGGTTTCAGAGGCAGACACGAATGAGATTGCTGAGCTAGAAGCAGAGACGGCGGCAGTGGCAGAGACAGACGTAACTGAGGCGGCGGATTCAGCGGCAGAGAGGCCAGAAGTATCTTCAGAAGAAGAGAGTCCAGTGGTCTTATCCCCTTCCGAAGGACAGGCCGAAGTAGAAACCATTACGGCTGAGACGGAAGCTGAGGCGATCGCCCAGGAAGATATAGAATCTACGGACTCAGAAGCACCAGCCGACGAAGAGCTAATTGTTTTGTCGCCGTCAGAGGGCCAAGCAGCCGTCGAAACTATTCCGACTGAGGCAGATACGACGGCAGTAGCATCCCCTGCTGCCGCAGAAGAGTCTCTTCCGGAAGAGAATACTGCCGCTGATTCGGCAAAGGAAGAGGACTCTGAATCCTGACTATTGAGGTTAGAAATCTGCTTCAGGCGGAAAGTTTTTAATTGTCCGGTATTCTGTGGTGGCTGTCACAGTCCAGGCAGGGAACCTGCGTTACTCTGGAAGAGAGTAACTGCTCACAGCTTGGATTTTCTGCCGCTAAGGTAGGCGTTTAGTTTAGTCGTTTCAATTACGAGGAGTGCTAAATCAGCACTGAAAGATTTTATGGCAAGTCCATCCTTTTCCCTGCGTGAATCATATTCAGAGGATGCTCAAATTTGGCAAAGCCTCAAACAGGCGATCGCTAGCAGTTCTGGCTTTCAGCGCTGGCAGTCTGAGCAAGAGGGTAAGGCTGTAGAGCAGGTTTCCTTAGACCAGCAGGTGCGACGCTACCTGCGAGAAACGCTAGAAACGCTGGCTTACTAGAGCGAGTTTAAGTTTGCAGTGATAGGGAGCAGTCTGTTTACAGGCGGCTCCCTTCGTCCGTTACCAGTCAAATCTCAAACCCTGGCTTTGGATATGAGCCTGCAAATCAGTAATACGGTTTTCAGCCACGATGTCAGCTACTTTCAGGTCAGGTTCTGCCGTGCTGACCAGCCAGCCAGCCGTTGCTCCCGCCGCCGCGCCAGCGCTCCACTCACCGTAATGCACCCGCGTGACCGCATTAACGATGTGGCTGACAGCGATCGCCTTGCCGCCAATCAGCAGGTTGTCAACACCTTGAGGGATTAAGGCTTCCAGGGGAAGCTGCACCGGACGTACTACAAACTCTTTGACGCTGGCTCCCGCCGCTTCTCCCGTCTCTTCACTATTGCGATAGCGGCAGCCGTGAATATCAACATCGTAGTGGGTCAGCGCGATCGCGGTTTCATTGAAGTTGCGCCCAACCGATAAGTCTTCGCGAATATCAGACTCCAGCATCATGAACATGGGCTGCTGATAGGCCGTCCGACCCAAAATCCGGCGGCCCTCCCGAATATAGGGATACATGCTCAGCCCTGAGTAAGTACCTAAAGGAGAATCCGGTCCAGCTAAATGTGCTAGCGGTAAGCTGGACAAAGACTGATTTTTAATCAGCCATTCTGAAAAGAGGAGGGCATGATTTTCTCCCTCTCGCAAAGAGTCTAAATCTAGGCCACCTAACCA
>JAAHIC010000443.1 GCA_010671965.1 Leptolyngbya sp. SIO4C5 | reverse complement strand
TTTCTGCTCGCCGCGATCGACAGCGGCAAGCGCTTTTTGACGCAGGTCAAGGCTGTAGGCAGCAGGCATAAGATGGAGAGCAGTAGCGACATCCTATGATGTCCTAACTTAGCCTTTTATTGCAATATGTAGCTCAGCCGCAGACAGAATTGCGGTTTCAGTCCCAGCAGCTTCAGGTGTTTCAGCAGCAGCGGTTTTGCTTTGCGGTGCCGCTGAACCGGGTGAACCAGGTGATTGTGCTGGGTCAGCAGCCGTGGGCGCAGAAGGCGGTGAACCTGGCGCTGTCTCTGGAAATTCCAGTACTTTATTTTGAACCGAACGGGCAGTGTGTGGAGTACCTGAAGCCGGTGGCGGCACCGGCGACGTATTTACAGGCTCAGCTTGAGCGATCGCACGACATCACCTTTGTGCGGGAGATGGCGGAGAGCTTGGTGCGGGCAAAGCTGCACAATGCGGGGGTGCTGCTGCGGCAGCGGAGCCAAACGGTGGCGGCGGTGGAGCAGGTGCTGGTGCTGCTGGGGCGACTGCGGGATGATTTGCCGCTGGCTCCGTCGTTGCCGGTGCTGCAGAATTATGCGGAGACGGGGACGTCTTTTTACCGGGCGGCGCTGTACCGGCTGCTGCCGGATGGGTGGCGGCAGTATAACCGGGGACTGGCTCCGCTGCGGCGGCTGATGGAGCTGGGGGTGGCGCTGCTGAGTCAGCGGATTCAGTTGGTGTTACGGGAGTATGGGCTGGATGAGGAGCTGGCGAATTTGCACTGTGATGCGTGGGTGCGTCCGCCGTTGGTATGTGATTTTTTGACGGAGCTGCAGATGCCGTTGGTGGATACGCTGGTATTGGATTTGCTGCTGATGGGGCAGATTGGGCCGGAGGATTTTGTTTGGCTGGGGGAGGGATTTTTCTTGAGTCCAGCGGCGTTGGATATTTTTGTGCAGCAGTGGGATCAGCATTTGGCGTCGCCGATTTGGCATCCTGTGGCGGGGGAGACGACGCATCGGCAGTGCATTGAGTTGCAGGTGGAGGCGTATTTGGCGCTGGTGTTGGGGGATGAGGTGACGTATTGTCCTTTGTTGTTGAGGGAGCGGGGATAGTTGATAGGAGTCTCTCGAATAGGGGACTTCTTTGATCTCTTTTAATTAAGTGGAAATGGGTTTTCGCTTGCGAAAACCCGTTTCCATTAGTTCAACTTCCGAAGAAGTTTAGAGCCTTCCTTGGAAGGTTTCACTGGGGGTGGAAGGGGTTTCCATTAGTTCAACTTCCGAAGAAGTTCAAAGGTCGCACACCCAACCCAAAACAGGTTGGGCAATCGTTTCCATTAGTTCAACTTCCGAAGAAGTTCAAAGTTCGTAGGCGCAATTGCCATAGCCCTGCTGTGGTTATTGTTTCCATTAGTTCAACTTCCGAAGAAGTTCAAAGAGCCTCCAATCATTTTACGAAGAAAACCGACCCCAGGTCGGGTTTCCATTAGTTCAACTTCCGAAGAAGTTCAAAGATTGTACCTGGACTGTTTGATGTTCCGGGGATGCAGAAGTTGTTTCCATTAGTTCAACTTCCGAAGAAGTTCAAAGCTTGCTCGCTTTTCCTGGCCAGCCCCCCTGCTGGGGCGCGTTTCCATTAGTTCAACTTCCGAAGAAGTTCAAAGGGTCGGGTTCTAGAACCCTTGCCCTACCTGCATTCTACACCCCCATTTTCGTCGGGGTCTACCCCTTGCCCTTGCAAATGAGAGTCGCTCGCAATAAGGACCTGTGGAAAACGTCTGTGTCCCTTGTATACCAGTGTACCCGCTGGGTTTAACGAAAGAATGCGGGTCTCGGCGATCGCTAGACTCCGAGAAGAAATAGAGCATTCTGAAGCTTTTGAACGATAAACAGGTTTAATCACGCTAAATCGAGGCTGACGCCGAAAAATAAGCTTTTAGAATTTGAACCGATTCGACGAGTATATCGCAAAGCCTCACCAAATCAGCATTACAGGCATTTGCTTTATCAAAGCTGTCAACAACCAACAAAAAGAGCGATCGCCCGCCTTAAAAAGCCAGCCAGTGAGATAAAAGAAGGCCCAACTGCACCTCAAGCTAGCCGTGAACCAACCTAATCCTCAGCCAGCCGCCTCGCGATCGCCCGCCACGCCTGCCGATCGCTCAGCCACGGATCCGCGCCTAAAACCGTACCTTGGACGTCATAGCGCACCACTTCTCTCGCCGCCGCTTTAGCCAAAACGCTGAAAGTCTGCTCTGCGTCATTCTGCACTAAAACATAAAGCTGCCCCTCAGCCTGCTGCTGCCCAGCGCTTAGTAGCTGAACCCGCTGCCGACTCAGCGCGATCGTCCAAGCCTGGCTGACTACCGGAAAAACTGCGATCGCCCACTGCCGATCGGCGATCGCCTTCACGCCGGCGGCCACCGTCGCCTGGCTCAACGCCTCAGACAGCGAAAACTCCGCCGCCCAGCGGTGCATATAGTCATAGTCCAACTGCGCCTGCTGCGCCTTCAAAATGCCCAGCACATCGCGCCACTGCTTTTCCGACTGGCGGCCCTGCCCCCAGCGCAGCTTATTAATCACCAGATCTTCAGGAGATGCCAGATAGACCATCGCATCGTTTTCCAACGTATAGGCTTGGCGGCGCTCAAACTTAAGCCGTTCATACGCGCTATCTGCGGCAATGATCAAATCAGCCCGCGAGATAGTATCAATCTGAGTCACCTGTAGCGTTCGCATTCGCCCGCTGGCGACTTCGTCCACCCCCGGCACATAAAAGCCAGCTTGCTCCAAACGGGTCGCCAGAGCCGCGATCGCCTCTCCTGAAATAGCCAGCACCACATCGAGATCCTGGGTGGTGCGGGTTTCGCCATAGGCGATCGCCGCCACCCCGCCAGTGACATAGTAAGGAATGTCGGCGCGGGTCAACAGGCGATGCAGTTCGGCGGCGAGCTGAATCGAATCTTGAATCCAGGTCACCTCAGACCCTCCTGGAACATAGTCAGCCGGGCAATGCTCCTGCAGCCAAACCTCCGCCAGCTTGCGCTTAAACTGCAGCGGCGTCAGCTCACTGAAGCGCTGTTGAAAACAGTTAATCGCCAACTGACGAGCGCTACGCATTAGCTGCGCGCCCATTTGCAAACGCTGGGCCACTGTTTTTTGCCGCAGCAGATAGAAGCAGAGCAGATCGGTCTCTATCCCAGTGTCTTCAGCCTGGGAGCGATAGCCAGCGGGTGCCGATAGGGGAGGAATGGGGGGCATAGAGAGCAAGACTCGCTTGCCGCTATTGTGGCATAGGTAACCCCCCGGCGATCGCCCGTCACTTCCGCTTAAAGCCCTCTCACCGCTAGTACCAAACTCTCGACACTCGCCTGCTCTCCATAGCGCTGAATCACGACCTCTAGCAAGGGGGCTTGCGGCCCTTCCAATTTGCCAATAGTCTTCACCACTGCCGAAACATTGCGAATCCAGTCCGCCTGCAGCAGCCGGGGAAAATCCTGCTCCACTACCGTCGCTAAAAAGCGTGGGTCTAGCCGGTGCAGGGCGCACAGCACTGCGATCTTTGAGGCTCTTTGGCTGCTGGAGCTGAGCAAAAAACTGCTCGCGCTGGGACTGAGCCGATTGCCGCGTGAGCCAGTAGGCGATCGCATATTCCAGCAGGGTCTGGTGAAAAAAGTGCAGCTTGCTAGAGGTGGGCTGTACGAGAACGCCTTCGCTGATGTCGCTTAACAGGAAAAGTGGGATCTTCCCGACATTAGGTGATCATCTGAGATTGTTGTATAGATGGGGTTATGAGGATTTGGGGATGGATTTTGTTAGCGTGAGAGGTGTTGTGGTTAAGTGGGATGGTGCTTTAGGTTGAAGTGAGAGCGAATGAGGGTCGAGTCAGTAGATTGCTAAAGCATTTGCTGCCCGGTAGCGGACAGCTAGAGGTAGCGATGGCAAGATCTACACTTCATGCTGCTACTAGCCTAGGCTTATATTACGCTACCTTGCGATGCTGTACGCTCTTGTGGGTTTGTAGAAGTTATAGATGAGATGAGAGGCTGTGTGAAAAGCCAGAACTGACGTAGGAAAGCTCACACGGATAAGCTGAAGTTGAAGAGCTACAGCACCGTGAGAGCCATGAGTAAAGCATACACAAGCAATCTGACGCGTGAACAGTTTGAGCTGATAGAACCCCTGATTCCGCCAGCCAAGCCCGGTGGTCGGCCGCGCTCAGTAGACATGTGGGCCATCGTCAACAGCTTACACCTACTTCCGCAACTGGCGAAACGACGGCACCTGGATAGCGATTCACGACCGCGTGCGCGGCTGGCTCAGAGCCGATAGCGGCAGACCAGAAAGTCCTACTCAAGCCGTTATCGACAGCCAAAGCGTCCAGAGTGCCACGATGGTCAGTGAAGCGGTCGGCTATGACGGTGGCAAACAGGTCAAGGGACGCAAGCGTCATCTGACAGTCGATACACTGGGCTTAGTGCTGCGGGTCCTGGTCACTGCTGCCAATGCCTCAGAAAAGAGCCAGGCCAAAGCAATGCTCAAGCGGGTCAAGCAAATGGGAGAGCAGGTCAAGCGGCTTTACCTAGTCTGGGCTGATGGAGGCTACGGCGGCGAGCCCTTTCTACGCTGGGTGATGGACACGCTGGGATGGATTTTGCAAGTGGTCTTGCGGCCAGAAGCAGCCAAGGGTTTTGTGCTGCTCAAGAAGCGGTGGGTGGTGGAGCG
>JAAHIC010000442.1 GCA_010671965.1 Leptolyngbya sp. SIO4C5 | reverse complement strand
CTCTGACGCCAGTAGATGCTGCTAGTCTATCCCCTTCTCCTGAAGCGACTCAGCCAACTTCGCCCCCCGCAGAGAAGGTTGAGGCTGCAGACGCTGCCCATCCATCTCCTGAGTAAGATTGACTAAACGTTTGGCCGATATCAGGCAGCGTCACCCGGTAGTACCAGCCTTCAAAGAAACGACGGCGGCTACCGTCCCAGTGGTAGCCGCTGTGAGGAGTCTGCAGCGAAGCAGTAGAAGTTTGCACAGTAAAGTTCAAATTGCGCCATTCTTACCATAGCGATTTGGCTAAGCCAATGGCACTTTACAACCCTGATTCCGCCGCTTTTTTAGCGGCCATTGGAGAATTTAGTAACTCTTCAACAGTTGGCCGGGGTTCCTGCGTCTGCTCTTTCGCAGAATTTGGTACCTCTTCAACAGTTGGCGGTCCTGCCTGAGGAATTTGCTCCTGAATGGCAGGGTCGCTTATTTCTCCTGCTGACTCAATTTCATCAAAAAAATCGGCTAGATTTTCATCCGCTGTGCCTGCTTTGATACGGGGCTTGTCCCCAGCCGGACTGTAGAGATTGACTTGAGGTACTGCCCTGGGATCTTGCGGCAACTCTGAAAGTTTAGGCCGAGGAATGACTGCTGCTTCCAGTTCCGCCGCAGGCATCGGCACAGTAGAAACTTCAGGAGTCTGAGGTACCGGCGCTGGCGGGGCTGCTGGCTCTAGCCCAGGAGCACTAAAGCCGCCATCGGTGACTGCTGCGGGCGTTTCTGTAACACTGTTCTGCGCCTCGGCGGACAGCTCATTGCTACTAGCAGTCTGGTCGATTTCTAGCGCTTGGGTTGGCGTTGGCGTAGCCTCAAGCACCGCTGGCTCCTCAGAGGCGATCGCCGCTGCATTGTCCGAAAAGGAATCTAGATCTAGAGAAAAGATGAAATCTGCCGCAGCTGCCTCCTCAGAGCCAGCGCCAATTTCAGCTTTAACGGGGGTAGGGGGCGGTACGCTGGCCATAGATTGGCTAGGCTGAGACTGCTCATAGGCATTAACCGCACGGGCGATCGCCCGCATCCGCCGTTCCTGATCGCGGCTAATGCTGTGCACATTATTGCCCAGTCCTGGCGCATTCCAGCGCTGGGTGTCGGGGTCTAAAAACGAGCGGGTTCTAGCCCACAGAATCGCTTCCGAGTCAGTCATACCCAGCTTTCGCGCTTCCGCTAGCCAGTCCATGTATCCCCCTCGACTCAGGGCAGCGCGAGGAGACTGATTGGCTAGGTCGAGGGCATTGAGCCTTTCAGCCAGCGTTAGCTCAATACCGTAGCTGTTAGCCTTTTCCTGAATAACTTCGCTCTGGGACTGTAGCCGTCGAAGCTGTTTATCATCGGCTTCTTCAGGCGACTGCGCCCCGTGCTGGTAGGAAAATGTGCCCAGATTCCAGACGCCGTTACCCGGATCTACATGGCCGTAAAAAGCAGAGGTTCGTAGCCCCTCAGGAGTACGGGTTCCCTCAGCGCTGCCCACAGCTCGCGCGACTAGAGAATCGGTTCCTCCTTGAAAAATCTGCTCAGCTAGATCAGATAGCACTGCCGGAGCTAGCGGCTCAGGCGCTTCGACAACAGCAGTTGTAGCAGCAGGGGCCGAATTCGTCTCTAGCTCAAAGTTCAGGGCCACACTTGTAGCAGCTACCGCTGGCTGAGCAGCTAGCTGTACTGGCGGTTGAGCCACAGTAGGTGCTTTTACAGCCGGGGGAGGTGGAGGCAAAGCAGCCACTAGCCCATTCGGTGCGATCGCCCCTGGGCTAGGGGTATAGACCGAGCGGGGTAGAGACTGGGTTGAGCTTGATAGGGGAGGCTGGGCCGCCGCTGGCGGTATGGGCAACGGCGCGGAGGTTGAACTGACAGACTGCTCAGCGATCGCCGGGCTTGTAGGCTGCTGATCGGCCATTTCTGGTAGATCAAAAGTGAGGGCGATCGCCTCTTTGGCCTCAGCTCGCTGAGAAGAACCAAAGGTCAGGGCCAGCAGGCTTGCGGCTACCAATGAGGGGGACTTGATCACGGGCAGACTCCTTAGCAAAAGGCGATTTGAATAAACCTAGAAGTTACGCAGTTCAAAATTTGGGACACTAGGGACAGAGGTAGAATCCCGCCTGCCCCTTGATAAGGTGGCGATAGCCGGGGAGATCTCACGCTCAGTTAAAACCTCGTCAAATGCCTAAGTTCTGAAACTGACAAATTACAGGGCAGGCTGCAGCGTACGTTCTAAAACAGAGCTAGAAGGTTCCACTATTGCCCAAGTGCCATCGGGCTGACGCCGCAGCGTCGCAAAGTGGAGATAGCGACCAGAACCAATTGAGTCACCTTGGCGCACCGTTCCCAGTCTGGGACGCCGGATGCCGCAGAACCGAAATAAGTAAGCCGGCACTTCAGCGCTAGAAAACACAATGCAGGATGCTTTATCGGTCGGCTCTACCTCGCCAGCAAAAGGGGCGTAGATCTTGCTGCCGTTTAGCTCGATAGAAATATCACCTAAACTGGCACTGATAACATAGCCAGCCACGCGATCGCCAAGCTGCAGCTCCCAAGTTTGCTGCACAGGCACCGATCGCGGCGTCACCGTCGCCTTAAGCTGACAGCTAGTCAAACCTACGGCCATTCCCAAACTCCCCAGAATGCAGCAGACTCGCAAAACAACAGCAGACCGCTTTTGGCACTGCCAAATGAGCTGCCGATAGCAAGCTAACCCAAGGACTCGACTGCAGATTCTACTGAAAATCGAAGCGATAGCCAGCATACTCATCGTTCTCATAAAGGATCACTAGTCGAGTTTGGGGGTCGAATGCCAGCGGATACGCTTCGCGCTCTGCGACTACTCCCGATCGCACCTGCAGCTCTGGTAGCTGGCAGTAGGGTTCGGCAACCAGCTCTCGTACCTTCGCCTTGGGATCTCGCTCTGGAATGGTCAAAAGCTGGGCGAGGGTTTCTCGTGACAGCTTGGCCTGAGCCTGCACCACCGTTTCACACTGCTGCGCCGTGTCGGTTTTAGCAGCGCTAAACAGCGTCCGCACGCCCTGAAAGTCAAAGAACAGACCGACGATGGCAAACATTAGCCCCCCGGCCAGAAAGGGTTTAAGGATAAGGGGCTGAGCGGGGTGGGGGTTAAAATTCTGCATTGCTATGTTCTCTTGAATAACCGAGCAATTGGAGATGCGACCGCGCTTGAGCTGTAGATTTAGACAGTGAGGTGACCTAGAGATGTCCGCCTGCAATTAAACCCATAATTGCAATTAGCAAGCGATATCCGAGGGCGTAGTCAGGCTGGGGGGACAGCAAGGCCCGATAAACTGACCAGGCACCCAGCCCTAGCAACAGGGCCAGCAGAGGGATCTGCAGCCAAGGCACCACCACGGCCAAGACATCGATGCCCACCCGGACCATAGCGGCTCCGCTGAACCAAATCACCGCGTCTAGAAAGGTTAGAGGAGAAGACGGCCGCTGCTGCTGTCGCTGCTGTCTTCTTAGACTTCGCCGCCACTGATGCAGACGAACTCGCAGCCAGTTGCCTAGGGACTGGACTGCCTCAAGCGGTTCAGCTAAAATCGCCCCCATCCCTAGATCCAGCCCGGTATAAGTCTCCGACTGTCGAGGGCGTGGCGCACCACCGCGATGCCGCAGACTATCTGCCAAATCATAGGCATCATGCGTCTCTTGCAGCAGATCAAGATTGCGGTAGGTGACCCGGAGATTGCCCTGTGCATCTGGCTGGACGGCTGGCACTAAGGCGGCCTCAAACTGACATAGGGGCACAACCGAAGCCAGTTCTTCGCCGCTGCGAGCCGCCTGCTGCTTTAAATCTGAGGTACAGCGATCGCTTAAAGACTTGAGTTTCAGAATCGCCTCTTCCTGAGCGATCGCCAACTGATTGATCTGCTGGGCCTGCTGCTGTAGCTGCTGCTGATACTGCTCCAGCAGCATAGCCACCTGAGATGGCGGCGACACCGCTCCCGTCTCAGGCTGAGGCGAGATAGCGGTATGGCCTGAGCGCTGCCTCAGCGTCTCTACAGTGGTGTGGATTTGAGCTGGACTGGAGCGGGGAAGGACAACGGGCGATCGCTCAGCCGCCGCTTGCGGCCAGTAGGCTTCCGAGCGTCCGTTCCAGGGGAGGGCCGTCGCCTCTGACGAAAGCGGTTCCCGCTGAAGAGACTGTAGCTTTTCGCGAATTGCTCGAAGTTCCATATCAGTGTTGTTCATGGGAAGTCGGGGCGTAGGGAAACGGTTTTCCACCCAATTTAGTACAAGTGTACTATACAAATGAGATTTTAAACAGAGTTCTCTACAAATTTCCGCGATCTGCCTCTGGGCAGAATATTATGAGTGGCTTAGCCACGCGATCGCCCCCAGAACAGTTTTCAATCTCAGCGAGTTAGACGAAAAGCCACGGTAGCACCTGGAACCCAGCATATTCCCGGTTTTAATTCAGATTGAAACAGTAGATCCGGAGTTCAAGCATGAGGGCTATTGTTGGGTCTAACAGTCAGGCAAAATTCCAGGCTTACAGCAAATATCCGTGATAACAGACCAGGTAGCCGCAAGTGGAATCCGCGCAGGGACATTAGCAATGAGGTTTTACCCGACGGACAAACGATTTTGGTAGGCAGCCCAACCAGGCTAACGGTGACGATATATTCTCCCAGGATAAGAATTAGCCACAGCACTGAAGTCGGGCACTCTA
>JAAHIC010000441.1 GCA_010671965.1 Leptolyngbya sp. SIO4C5 | reverse complement strand
TACGCAACCGAGGAAATGTTTTACTATATAAACACGAAGTCATTACGATTTTGATTACGCGATCCACACGTTAAGTCATTTTCGGTAATTACCGGACAGGTTTAGGGGCTCTAGGCTGGTTTTGCTCCCCAAGCAAATTGCAGGTTTTGGGAGTGGTTGCTACAGCTTATCTTCCTAGGCCAGAGCTGCCCGGTTTCAGTTCTAGAAACTGTTCTAGAAAAGCGAAGCTCTTCTATTCCGATAGTTGCCTCTAAGTCTACTGGTGTAGTTGTGTTCTCTTCAAAGCCTGAGTTATCAGGCAGATATCGGCATTTTCAGCGGAGGCGAGTTATTCATGTCCAAAGTCAAAGCGCGCCAAACAAAGTCTCGTAGTAAGGCAAAGCCTCTCTATACGACAGATGCGGTTCGCACCTATCTTCACGAGATTGGCCGGGTTCCTCTCTTAACCCATGAACAAGAGATTATCTTAGGCAAGCAGGTGCAGCAACTGATGGCCCTGCTCGAAATTAAGGAGACGCAGGAAGAGGATTTAGACCGCGAAATCTCTGAGCCGGAATGGGCCGAGAAAAGTGGTTTAAGCCTAGAAGAGCTGCGCCGACAGTTGCGCAAAGGTCAGCGCGCTAAGCGCAAAATGATTGAAGCCAATCTGCGGCTAGTGGTGGCGATCGCCAAGAAGTACCAGAAGCGTAACCTTGAGTTTCTCGATTTGATTCAAGAAGGCACGCTGGGACTAGAGCGCGGCGTTGAGAAATTTGATCCCACTAAGGGATATAAGTTTTCGACCTATGCTTACTGGTGGATTCGCCAAGCCATTACCCGGGCGATCGCCCAGCAGGCCCGGACAATTCGCCTGCCTATTCACATCACCGAAAAGCTCAACAAAATCAAGAAGGTGCAGCGAGAGCTAGCGCAAAAGCTGGGCCGAGCCGCTTCTCCAGTTGAAATCGCCGAGGAGCTAGATTTAGAGCCCAAGCAAATTCGCGAGTTTTTGCTAATGGCACGACAGCCTATTTCGCTCGATGTGCGTATTGGTGACAACCAAGACACTGAGCTGCAAGAGCTGTTGGAAGATGATGGAGCTTCACCGGAAGATTTCACCGTGCAGGAATCTCTGCGGCAGGATATTCGGGGTATGCTCTCGGAGCTAACGCCGCAGCAGCAAGAGGTGATTACGCTGCGCTTTGGTCTGAACGACGGCAATGAGCTGTCATTGGCGAAAGTGGGCCAGCGTATGAGCATTAGCCGGGAACGGGTACGCCAGCTAGAGCAGCAAGCTCTGAAGCATCTGCGACGGCGCAAATCTAACATTCAGGGCTACCTGGCTAGCTAGCTCAGTTAGACGGTAAAAGCAACGGGATGGGCGGTAGCAATGCTGCTCATCCCGTTGCCGTATTTGTCACATTGTTGAGCAATAGCAAGCATCTCAAGCATCTCTTTTAGTTTTGACCCACTCTGCCTGAGGTTTCCGCAAGGCACTCAAGTATAGGGGCACCTTAGCGGCAATATAGAGTGGAATCGATATTAGCTGCTGGAAGGACAGCTCACTGCGGCCAAACTTGAGCCAGGCACTTAAAATAGCAATCCCAATAAAACTGCCGCTTACTGCTAGCAGAGCTAGGGGCCACCAAAAACTCGTCAGGATCCCCACAATTGCGGCTGTGATCAAGCAAAAAGCCCACAGCACAACCAGCAGTGAAAGCGGTGGGATACAGAGGTCTAGCCCCATCACCAGCAGGTCAAAGCGCCATCGCCTGATAGCCGTTGCTAGGGTGGGCAAGCCGTAAGCTTTAATCATCTGCAAGTGTCCGTGTTCCCAGCGGGTTCGCTGGCCTTTAGCGGCAGCTTCCTCCTGAGGGAGCTGTCCGAGTACCTGGGCCTCAGGGCAAAAGGTAGGCGGATAACCTGCGATCGCTAAATCGAGTCCCAGCTTCATGTCTTCGACAATGTGACTGCTGGCTAAATCAACCGTTTGAAGAGCCTGCCAGGGAAAGGCCATGCCGGTACCTGTCAAAGAACAGGGCAAACCTAACTGCCGCAGTCCTTTAAGTCTCACTAAGTTCTTAACTTTGAAAGCGAATGCAGACACGGCGTCTTTTAGGCTGGGCTGGGCCGGTTTTTCCATCAGGTAGGTTGCCTGTACAGGACGCTGCGTAGCGATCGCCTCGCAGACCAGTCTACCCACAGCGCCCGGCTGAACCAAACAGTCTGCGTCTACGATGACGACTACATCAGGCGGCAACTCAGCTAAAGCCTTGAGTCCGTAATCAAGGGCATAGCCTTTTCCCCTCTGACTGGGATTGCTACGCTCAACGACGGACACGCCAAACGAACGAGCAATTTCAGCCGTATCATCAGTGCAGTTATCAGCTACGACTAAAATGTCCTGAAGCTCGGATACCTGAGAGACTAGGCATTCTAAGGTTTTATGAATGCAGATAGCTTCGTTATGGGCTGGGATTAAAACGGCTGCTCTAACTGACGTATCAACCATCGGCTGCGGTGAGCGGCGAGCTAGAGCCGCAAGGCACTCTATTAACAGCAGCCCTGAGAGTAACAGAAAAAGAATAGCTACTATCAGCATACCGACCGCAGCAGGCAAAATAAGCAAATGGCTGAGTCTCAACACGTTTAGTTAAAGCTATAGTGGGCAAGCAAGTTAAAAGCTGGTCAAAAAATCTAGCAGGCTCAGCGGCGCCAACACTCCCCTAGAAACCCGACCTAGGAAGTCTAGGATTGAGGGGAATGACCGTTTAGCGACGAAAATCACGTCGCCGTCCTGTACCTGATAGTTATCAACTAAGTCATCAAGGTCAACCACCTGTTCCTCAATCAGCCCTTCTTCATTGATGCGGATGAGCGCGACTTCAGACAGTCTTGCATCTTGAGTTGGCCCCCCTGCTACTGCCACAGCACTTGAAATAGAACTATTGGGGGGAACCTGGACTTCGCCGGGACTTCTGACTTCTCCCACTACTCGCACGCGAATCTCAGCGGGAGCCAAGCTCGAACTAGCAATCAAACGTTGATCAACCTCGACCGGCTCTGTGAGTTCTGGCACAAAAACAGAATCACCGTCCCTCAGTAGAATATCTTTCGCCTCTGTGTTGGAGATGAGCGCTTCCCAAAAATTAACCGTAATCAGCTCTCGCCGTCCAATCGCATTGGTTCTCTCAACTGATACCTGACGAATATCTGCATCTTGCTGAATCCCGCCCGCCGCAATCAGGGCCTGACTCAGCGTTGGAACCCCCGTCGAGCCGCCTGTGCCAGTTAGCTGAATAGGGCCGGGGCGATGGACTTCACCAGCCACGTTAACAATGACTGGGCGGGTTTCTGTCAGGCTGATGCTGACAACCGGATTGACCAGAAAGCGGCGTAGGCGATCATCTAGCTCAGCTCTGACGGTAGGCAGCGTTTTACCAGCTGCCGGGACAAAACCAAGCAAGGGTATTGAAATTGAGCCATCAGGTAAGACAACCCGCTCAATCTCAAATTCTGGATAGCCTAAGACGTTGATCGATAGAGCATCGCCTGATCCGAGAATATAGTCTTGCGAGACGGCGACTGGCAGTGGGGCAGCCTCACCGTCCTCAATCGGTGGCAGCGGTCTAATCAAAGACTGGGCAGCCGCAGGCGGTAAAAACCGGCTATTACTCAGTAAACCTGCAGCTAGTAGAGCTGCTAAAGGAAGCCGTTTCAAGGTTGAGCCACAAACCATAGCTTTAAGCAAAACTCAAGAAAGTTTTAGGGTAAAAATCAGTTGGAAAATATCTTTGGCAGCTTGGCAGAAGACGCCGACTTATTAGCGCCGCCAATGCGATACTCTTCGGGCGCTCTAGAGTAGTAGGCATAGACGCTCTGAGGCTCGTCTTTGGTATCAACACCGTTGGCAACCAAACCTAAAACATTGGCGCCTGAACGAGCGAGCAAGGATTTAGCAGCGGTGGCGCTGGCAGAATCAACAAAGCGAGTCCGAGCTACGAGTAACACACCATCGACGGCAGTGCCTAAGACGGCAGCATCCGCAATTCCCGTCAGAGGAGGCGTATCGAACACTACATACTCATACTGGCTTAGAAAGTCTTGCACCAGAGATTTCATCCGTTCTGAGTCAATTAAAGCCAGGGGATTGGGGGGAACAACGCCTGCCGTCAGAACGAAGAGGTTCTGAGAAATGGTCTGTATTGCTGCATCTAGCTTCCCTTCGCCCACCAAGACATGACTTAGACCTACAGAATTGACTAAGCCCCACAGATGATGCTGCGAAGGCGATCGCATATCGGCATCAACCAGCAAAACGCGATCGCCGTTTTGGGCTAAAGCCGCTGCTAAATTGGCCGAAACTTCTGATTTGCCCTCCTTGGGCACCGAGCTGGTAATTGCGATCGCCCGATTTTTCTTATCAGAGCTCATAAACTTCAGGTTAGCCTGCAGCATCTGGTAGGCCCCATAGACAAATGAGCTAGAGGTGCTAGAGGCATCGAAGGTGACTATGCGAGGCGAGATTTGCTGATTTGATTTTTGAAGAGAAAGATCATTTAGAATTGGTAGCTCTTCTGAATCAATATCAGATTTGGGGATAACTCCCAGGAGCGTATAGCCAAAGAGGGCTTCGGCATCTCGCACGGTCTTCACGGTACGATCAATTAGATCTAGGAAGAAAGCAACGGCAATACCTAAGAAAATGCCCGCGCCCGCACCCGCCACTAGCAGCTT
>JAAHIC010000440.1 GCA_010671965.1 Leptolyngbya sp. SIO4C5 | reverse complement strand
GTAGCGTCCGTTTGCCAGCCCGCGCCGAAGCGATCGCCAAATTGTAGGCGCTAACGGTTTTGCCTTCGCCGCCTTTGGTACTGGTAATTAGAATCACCTTGGGCTGCTTGGTGTTAACTGACTGAGCAGCCGCTAGCTGAATATTGCTGCGGAAGCGCTCGTAGATTTCTTCGTAGGGAGAATCCGGCTGCAGCATCAGCGGCAGCACCCTAGCTGAGCGAACCGATAGGGTAGGGATGACGCTGAGAATCGGCACTTCCTGGTCGCGCAGAGCGTTCTCTAGCTCCTCGTGGGTGCGGACGGTACTATCTAGCATGTCAAGCAGATAAATGATCGCGCCCCCGGTCACCAGGCCAATCAGACCGCCCACCGCCAAAATCACAAGGGCGTTAGTGGCTTCTATCTCTATAGGTTTCACTAACGGCGGCTTAGAAACGGTCAGGCTGCTGACCGTCTCAGCCTCAGCCGCTTCTGCATCAATTCGCTTGGCCTGAATCTGCTCGTAGAGTGCCTTCTTGACGGCAACCTGCTGAGCTAAACGCTCTCGCTCTAGCTGCTTATTGGGAATGCTGGCGTACTGTTGGCGCAGCTCTTGCTCTGACTGAGACAAAGTTTCCTGCTGCTGCTGCACGGTTTCCTGCTGGGTCTGCAGCACCACAAGCTGGTTGGCTAGAGCGGCTCTTGCCGGATCGAGGCTGCTGTCTTGGCGCACTTCAGTGCCGCTGGGCAGAGGCGCTAAGGAACCGCCGCCAATAATCTCGCTGGCTCGCTCCCGCAGGAGTTGAATATAAGCATCCTGCTGCTGCCGTAGCTCCACCATTGTCGGGTGGGCCGGACGTAGCTGAGCCGAGAGCAGCTCCATTTGCGACTCGGTGCTGTAGATTTTGGCCCTCAGGTCGGCAATGATGGGGTCAGCACTGAGAGCCGACGAGGCATAAGCCTGCTCCGGCGTCATCCCTAGCCGGGACTGCAGGCTCCGCATTTGAGCATCAATGCTGGCTAGCTGCACCTGATTTTGGCGCCGCTGCGCCTGACTGGCCGAAATAGCGCCCAACAGAGAACCGTCTAAAGAAGCCTGAATCGCCGGGCCTTCAATTCGGTCATAGCGCTCTAGCGCCTGCTCAGCATTGCGCAATTCGGATTCGACTTCAGGCAAACGCTCATTTAACGCCTCAATAATGCTGCGTAAACGCGCTTTGTTGTTGAAGCGGCTGAACTCAACCATCCCCTCAAACAGCAGGCTCAAAGCAGCCTCGGCCTCTTCCGGCTGCTGGGAAATGTAGCGAACTGCAACGCTGCGCCGACTGGTATCGTCATTTTCAGCTTCGCTTACTTTAATATCTGTTTGCTGCCGTAGCTGCCTGAGCGACACTCCCATGCCTTGCTCTTCTAGGCGATCGGCTACCTGCTGCAGCAGAATATCAGCTAGCAAAACATCTTTATTAAAAATGCTCTGACCGCTGGCCTGAATTTCACTACCTGTCGCCGTGAAGGTCAAAATGGGCGCATTTTCAATCAGTGCCCCTTCTGCGACATACTCTTGCGGCGGCGGTGGCTGCAGGGCCACAACTCCGGAAGCGCCCAAAATGGCCAAAAAACCAGCTAGACCCGCCCACTTGTAGCGGTTGATAGCAATCAGATAGCGTTTGATGAAGGTCGGCATCATAGCTTTACTAGGCGCGATCGCTCAGCCGAATTTTCTGGAACTGCTTCATTATGACAAATATTCTAGTTGCTTCCTGGGCCAAACAGATTAGTGGCAGCATCGGAAATAGATTCAAAGAATAGCAAAAAGCCCAGGACATCTCTGAAAGGCTGGGTAAACGTGTTGAAGGCGTAGGTAATACGGGATACCAGGTTACGATTGACGATGATGACATCGTTGGTTTCCAGAGGCGGATTTTGAGAAAGATCGCCGTCTAGCGCCTCGTAGGTGTTCAATCGCAGCGTCACCGCTTTACCCAGCTCTGGATCAAAGCGAATCAGCCCCACATCTCGCAGCGCGTTTCTATCCGCGTTGACGCCAATGGTGGTAATAGCATCCAGGAAACGGCTACCGTTGGGCAACTCCACGGTTCTTAAAGCGCCGCCGTTAGTGGAGTAGGTCAGCGCCCGGATGGAAACCTGAGGCTGGGCTAGGGTCGAGCGTGACACCAAATAGCGGTCATATTCATCTAGTTCGCTGGGATCTAGTCGCGGAATAAAAACGACATCGCCATCGTCTAGCCGCAAGTCGGGCAGCGCTTTTCCCTGCAGGAGGGGTGTAAACAAATCTATGGTTTCCTCAATGGTCTGTCCCTCAGGCAACTGCCGCTGAATCTGTACTGCCCGCAGGTCAGCCGTACCCGTAGCGCCACCTGAAGCCAGTAAGGCGGTTGAAACGGTGGGGGCTGGCAGCGGATAGAAACCGGGTCTGACCACTTCTCCCAGCACGGTCACTTCGACGGAGCGCTGGGCCACCAGGGTAAGGGAAACATCTGGATCCACCACATATTGATCGTAGAGGCTACGAATTTTCGCCTCAGCCTGTTCTAAGGTCAGGCCCTCTAGCGAAACGGCCCCCACCAGCGGCACAACCACATTGCCCTGCAGATCGAGCGTTGCCTCAAAGCTGAGATCGCCAAAACGCTGTACGCTGACGAAAATAGCGTCACCAGGGCCGAGCCGATAGATATCAAAATCAGGCTCAGTCGGCAGGCCCAGAAAGCGATCGCGCAGATCAGGCGTCAACACCGGAGGCACGGTTTCAATCGGGACGGGAAAATTAGGTGGCGACGGCAGCGCCGGCGGAAGCCCGCTGGGTGGAATCTGATTGGTTTCCCAATCAAACTCAGGCAGCGTGTCAGCCTCCCCGGCAGCAGGTTGTGTCCATCCTGGCGCTTGAGCTAGCGGGCTGAGCCACAGCAGCAGCCCCAACGTTAGCGGGGCAGCAGCCAGCGGGCGCTGCAGCGGCAGAAACCGCCACCGAGAAAACCAAGACTGAGATGACTGAAGCTGGCAGGAAAAGGACACAGTGACGATAACGGTTAAAGGGGTTAGTAGCTAAGTTAGGCTAGCCAAAATCGGCGATTGGCTCAATAAGCAAGAGACGCTAGGGCTGAGCCGAAGTTCCGGAAAAGCATTACTCAATCAGGGTTAGCGGGCCTGTCTGTAGGTTAGCCTGGATTTGACTAGCCAAATCGCTTAAGGCAGCCTCATAGGGCGCGAGTGAACTGAGGGGTTCCATCGACGTTAGCAGGCATACGGCAATCCAGGGAAGTCGCTGGCGATCGCGCCACTGCGTCATCTGATCGACAATGAACCAGCGGCTAGGTGAATGATGGCCGCCATCGCTCCAAGCGTACCACTGCATCACGGCGAAGGTACCGCGCTCATTTCGTCCCCTAAAGAAGCGAGCCTGCACGGGCTTACCCTCATCCCTTGCGGCTGTAAACCGTACCTGCCGAGGCGTCTCCATTTGCCAGTCCTGAGATCCGGCCAAATCAAGCCACTCTACCTCTGGCTGATTGTCGTGCCAGGGTTGGGGACGCAGCAGCAGCGTGGCCGAGGTGAGCGGCGCTGACGGCGCTTGGGGCTGCAGCTCCATGACGAGCCAGTCATGACCGCTGATGGCGATTTCTCGCGAGTCAGCCACTTGCCAACCCGGAACGGCTAATGTTTGAGCTGAAAGTGCCTTGAGCTGATCAATCTGCGCCACCTCCGGCGGGCGCGTCCAAGGCCAACTGCCCGTAAAGTAGTTCGGCAGAGCCGCGATCGCCGCCAAAATGGCTAGAACAGCCACAATCAGTCCTTTAGTCAATCGAGGCGGAAGTTTCAAAGCCATCATGGACTTGGTTCACCCTGTTGGTGCAGGCGCTAGACATTAGAATCGTGGTCAATTTGCAGCGCTAATGTGGGAGGCACATACTGCTGGATAGCCCGAATCAGGACAACTAGCAAAAACAGCATAATGGCTGAGTAAATATCTCCCCCCCAGCTATCGTGCAGCCATTCAAAGGCTCCTCTTTGGCCGGTGCCGTGAAAAAAGCTCAGCAGCGTGTTGCGCACAATATTGCCCACTACGCTCAGAGCCACAGTAGCGCTCAAGAAAATCCCTGTCTGCAACCGCGATCGCCAAACCCCAGTCCAGTAGAGCAGCATCAACCCGACATAAAGACTGGTAAACAGCATTTTCAACCCCGCACAGTGAGGCGCTACTTCAACCGGCTGCTCGTTGACTAACAGATAAATTTGATTGACATCTACGTCAATCCCAAACTGAATCAGCAAGAAGCCAGCCGCCCCGGCAATGAAGCGCTGCAAGGGCAAGATGTAAGGCTCAATTAGGTAGGGAAGCTGAGAAGGCGTCGCCAAGGCTACCAGCAAAAGCGGAAAAGCCTGCAGCCGCAGCCCCGGCCAGCCTTTCAGCACCAGACAAATACCCGCCAGCAGGAGCGGCAAAGAAAAATTCATCCAGTCGCTGAGGCCACTGAGATAGAAAACCGCTGCCATGCCCATTAAAATCAACCCCACCGGATGCATTTGAGAGGTGAGCTGCTGCCACTGCTGGCGTTTTTCCCAGGTGATGTAGGCAGCAAAGGGCAGTCCAATCAAACCGTGACTGAAATATTCGTGCTGAATGCTGATGGATTTGTCTGGTGCTGAAAGGCTGGCCGGGGCTGCGGCTGCAGGCTTTTCCGCTTTTGCTGGTAGCCTTGGCGACGCCTTCTCAGCTTCCC
>JAAHIC010000044.1 GCA_010671965.1 Leptolyngbya sp. SIO4C5 | reverse complement strand
ATAAATTTGCCCGATGACAAGTCTTAGGTAGGTAGCCTAGAGTTAGATTTTTCAGGCCGATTAAAATTTTGCCTTTATCTATATTTGCAGTTGTTCCTGAATATACGTCAAGAGTTCCTTGCCAGCTATGGTTGCGGGTTTAAAACCATCTACTTTAGATTTGCTCAAACGCTTCAACCGGGCGTTCCCCAAATTCTATGAGCAATTTGTCAGCAGTGAGATTCAGCTGCAAAATCTACGACTGGCCTATCAGCTTTACAAAAGCAAGCAGGCCGTAATTGAGCTGAAGCCAGAGGGCAATCGGAGCGCGCTCCATTTTGCCTACCGCAATCAGTCTTTCTTGCTCAGCGATATTTTTGGCGTTTTGGCTGCCTATGGCCTCACAATTCATAACCTCAGTCTCTACGGGCAAATTTATCCCCCCATGCTGGTGTTTATCAAGCTGGTTGTCTCTAGGGGCGGTAAAACGCTGATAGACAAGACTTCTGATAACGTGTGTCGAGCCATTCGAGAAGCCCTAGCCGGTCGCTTTGAAGTAGAAGAAATGCTGACGGTTGAGTTCAACCTTGATGCCGGTCTCGAACAGGTCGAGACAGAATTTTATGTTGATCCGGTGTTTCACCTGCCTGCCCTGCTGATTGAAGCCGATAACCAGCCCGGACTTTTCTATAAAGTCATGTACGCCATTTGGCAGGAAGACCTGCTGGTAGTCAACGCTAATTTGCTGGTTTGGCGCGGGCGCACCCGGCTAATTCTGTACCTGCTAGGCCCTAACGAGAGCCTAATTCCGGAATATCTCGGACAAAAGATTGCCGAAAGCGTACGTTATCGCCTGCTGGGAAAGCATCTTTAGAGACAGCCTGACCCGCTTCAAGATACGATTAAAGTATGGCTAAGGTGAATGTTTTGGGTGTTCCTCACGCCTATGAGCTGACAGCACCCAGTCCCCCGACAGAGGTTTTAGTATTTATTCATGGCTGGCTGCTCAGCCGTGCCTATTGGCAGCCGCTGGTAGCAGATTTAGCTCATCAATATGCCTGTTTAACCTACGATTTACGCGGATTTGGCGATTCTACTCAGGCGGTCGAACAGCGCCGACAAGGCCACTGTCACTGCTCGCTGCCGTCTGAAGCGACGCGATCGCCCTACGGCCTAGCGGCCTACGCAGAAGACCTAATTTGCCTACTCAATCAGCTCAATATTCGCCGGGCTTGGCTGCTCGGCCATTCTTTAGGCGGCAGCATTGCCCTCTGGGCGGCCCATCTCGCCCCCCAGCAAATTAACGGCGTCATCTGTGTCAACGCCGGAGGAGGGATCTATCTCAAAGAAGACTTCGATCGCTTTCGTTCAGCCGGCCAGCAGATTGTGCGCTTTCGACCTAGCTGGCTCCGGCGACTGCCCTTACTAGATTTGGTCTTTGCCCGCGCGATGGTCGATCAGCCGCTATCGCGGATTTGGGGCCAGCGGCGACTCGATGACCTCGTTAGCGCCCATCCTCAGGCAGCTCAGGCGGCCTTGCTAGAATCTACGACTGAAGCTGAGGTGCATTTGCTGCCGCAGATAGTGGCTTCGTTAGAGCAGCCTGCTTACTTTGTCGGAGGCCAACAAGATCAGGTGATGGAGCCTCAGTATGTCAATCATTTAGCCAGCTTTCATCCGCTCTTTCGCACGCCCGAAAGCAATGTAATTGAGCTATCTCAGTGTGGTCACATGGCGATGCTAGAGCAGCCACGGGCTTTAGCCAAAGTGGTGCAGGAAATTTTGGCTAAGCATACAGGGCCATCGCCTGGGTGATAGGCATTCTGGACTGGGCAGCGGTGGCTAGGGTAGAGGTATGACCCAGGCGAAAATGCTCGGCAGCCGCGCAGGCAATCATGGCAGCGTTGTCAGTACAGTATTTAAGGGGGGGAAAGAGGACTTGCAGGCCGTGTTTGCTAGCTTCAGTCTGAAGCTGCTGACGCAGGCCGCTATTGGCCGCCACGCCACCCCCAACGGCAATAGTTGAGATTTGGTGATCGAGGGCGCAGCGTAGGGTCCGACGGGTGAGCGATCGCGCAACAGTAGCCTGAAAGCTGGCAGCAATATCCGCTACCGGCAGCTCAGTGCCTTCCGCCCTCAAGCGCTCGGTCAGCCTCAGAACCGCTGTCTTCAAACCGCTAAAGCTAGAGTCGTAAGGATGAAAGCCGCCGCCTGGCAGGGAAATATTGCCCTCCGGCAAAGGATAGGCTTGGGCATTGCCCGTCTGCGCCAGTTTGTCAATCACCGGGCCACCCGGATACCCCAGCCCCAACAGTCGCGCCACTTTATCAAAAGCTTCGCCGGCGGCATCATCGCGGGTCTGGCCCAAAACAACGTAGTTACCGCAACCTTTGACCTGAATCAGACTCGTATGTCCGCCGGAAACCAATAGACATAGATAGGGTGGATTGAGTTCAGGATGACTGAGATAGGACGCATAGAGATGTCCTTCCAAGTGATGAACCCCTATAAAAGGCTTATTGTGTACTAAAGCCAGAGTTTTAGCGGCGGTTAATCCCACCAGCAAAGCACCGACTAGGCCAGGGGCGCAGGTCGCGGCGATGCCATCGATCGCTGACCAATCTAGCCCTGCCGCTTCAAACGCTGCCGCTACAGTCTGACCGACATTGGCAACATGCTCTCTAGAAGCTAGCTCTGGCACAACGCCGCCGTAGGGCTGATGGGTGGTAATTTGCGAGGCGATAATACTGCTGAGTACCTGGCGATCGCTCACAATTGCGGCGGCTGTTTCGTCACAACTTGTTTCAATTGCTAAAATCTTCGCCATAAACTGATATTTTTCAGGATGTTAACCCCTTGCAATAAGTTGCTTTACGGCGCTTTGGCAGGGAGGTATGATGCCTGAAAGTTGAGTACATTCTTGTACAAATAACTTAACGTTTTTGGATCAAAAACGCTGATTTTACGTAATAAAGGGAAACAATTTATGCGACGGTTGTTTGCTCTAGTTCTAGCCGTTTGTCTTTGGATTGGTTTTTCGCCTGCTGCGATGGCAGGTGTCGCCGGAGATAACGTAGCCGGACTAACCCCCTGTGGCGAGTCTGCTGCCTTTCAGCAACGCGCTGCCAATGCTAAAACCGATGCCGCCAAAGCTCGTTTTGAGCTGTACGGCAATTCTAGCCTGCTCTGCGGAGAAGATGGTCTACCACACCTCGTGGTCGATGGCGATCTCTCCCATGCGGGCGAGTTCTTAATTCCGAGCATTCTCTTTCTATACATTGCCGGCTGGATTGGCTGGGCTGGGCGCTCTTATGTCATCGCTGTACGCGGCGACAAGAAGCCAGAAGAGAAAGAGATTATCATCGACGTTCCGCTAGCGATCAAGTGTTCTCTAGGGGCAGCGGCTTGGCCTTTGGTTGCCTTCAAGGAAATTGCCAGCGGTGAGATGTTTGCTAAGGATAACGAGATTACCGTCTCTCCTCGCTAGCGTCTGTTTTTGAAAATTTAGGCTTAGGAGTCCTTCCCTATGGATAATTTTTTGAAGTATCTGTCCACAGCACCCGTGATTGCGACCGTTTGGATGTTTATTACGGCTGGGATTTTGATTGAATTCAATCGCTTTTTTCCAGACCTGCTCTTACATCCGTAGCCGCGCTTGGCTTTAACCGTGCTGTGTTTTGAGTCGTTGGAGAATCCGAATATCATGGTAGATGTTAGTCGTTCTAATGAGGTTGTGCATCCGGCTGAGGATCCTCAGATTGGCAATCTCAAAACCCCCATCAATTCTTCTGCTTTGTCAAAAGCATTTATTAACAACTTGCCGGCTTATCGGGCCGGCCTTTCGCCGCAGCGACGCGGTTTAGAAGTGGGCATGGCTCACGGCTATTTGCTCTATGGCCCCTTTGCTTTGTTAGGCCCGCTACGAGATTCTGACGTGCCAGCGCTGGCCGGACTGCTAGCAGCCATTGGCTTAGTCGTGATCTTAACGGCCTGCCTTTCCCTTTACAGCGGCGCAGGGGTGAAGAAGCCCATCGCTACTGTCACAACGCCCAATCCGCCCGAATCTCTGGCAACTGAAGAAGGCTGGAGCGAGTTTGCTGGCGGATTTTTGATTGGCGGTATCGGCGGCGCGGCCTTTGCCTTCCTGCTGGTATCCAATATGCCCTTACTACTCAACGTCGTTTCAGGCGGCCATAGCTAGCGCTTATTGACGCTCGCTGATTTTAGATGTGGAGGTAGGTAACTCTACCTCCACTTTTTTTGGAGCAGCTGTTTTGGGCGGCTATGGCAGTTTGGGGGGAGCCGGATAAACTCGCGCTCCGGTGGCCGGATCGAACAAAAAGAGATGATCCAGGACCAGTCTGACACTAAGGCGATCGCCCGTTTTGACTTTGAGCGCAGGCGGGGCGTGAAACTGCAGTGTCTGGGCCGCCGCCCGGTCGTGATTGGGCACTACTGCCCGCACCAGAATTTCCCGTCCTAGCGGCTCTATCACATCGGCAGTCACCTGTAGGTGAGCCTCTGAGGGGCTGAGCTGGACATGTTCCGGGCGAATCCCTAAACAAACAGCCTGGCCGGACTGTCGCTCAAGTTGATGGACTATTTGCGAGGGTAGGTCAAAAGCCTGACCCTCTAGTTTGAGCTGGTTATCACCGTAGTGAGCTGATAAGAGATTCATGGGCGGACTGCCCATGAAGGCAGCCACCATGCGGTTTGCAGGCTCAGCGTAGACTGCCTGGGGGGAATCAATCTGCTGAATTCTGCCTTGGTCTAGCACCACAATGCGATCGCCCAAGGTCATGGCCTCCACCTGATCGTGGGTGACATAGAGGGTAGTGATGCCAAAGCGCTGGTGGAGCTGCTTCAGCTCGGCGCGGGTTTCATCGCGGAGCTGGGCGTCGAGGTTAGAGAGCGGTTCATCTAGTAAAAAAGCCTGGGGCTGCCGGGCGATCGCCCGGCCCAAGGCTACGCGCTGCTGCTGTCCGCCTGAGAGCTGGCGAGGTTTGCGGCTGAGCAGGTGGGCAATGTCGAGAGAACGGGCTACCGTTTCCACACGCTGCTGGATTGTGTCGGCGGGCGTTTGCCGCATTTTTAGACCAAAGGCGAGATTTTCAGCTACGCTCATGTGAGGATAAAGAGCATAGTTTTGAAATACCATTGCCACGTCTCGATCGCGGGCAGGTACGGCATTAACCAAGCGATCGCCCAGATAAATTTGCCCCTGCGTGACGGTATCTAATCCAGCGATCGCCCGCAAGACAGTTGATTTACCGCAGCCAGACGGCCCTACCAGTACCCAAAATTCGCCATCGGGGACTGTAAAAGTAATATCTTCTATGGCAACCGTGTTGCCATAGCGGCGCGTGAGTCCTTTTAGTGCAACTTCAGCCACAGCACAGCCGTCTTCAACAAAAATCTCATCGACTCAAACAGTCTGACTCTATTTTTCCGACTCTCTTCAAAGTAATTGGGGGCCTCACCCTTGGCAAGACCCCCAATCATTTTTGAGCGCAGTAACTTAGAAAATTAGAAACCTAGCTCCACTTGCTGGCTACTAGCTCAGCGAGGTCAACTACGCGCTGGCTGTAGCCCCACTCATTGTCATACCAGGCTACAACTTTCACTAAGTCATCTCCCATCACCATCGTCAGACTGGAGTCCACAATAGAAGAATCGTCCGTCTTACGATAGTCGATAGAAACCAACGGCAAATCGCTGTAGGCTAAGATTCCCTTCATCGGGCCTTCAGCCGCCTCTTTCAGCGCCTCATTTACCTGCTCGGCAATAGTGGGCTTTTCAACCTGAACAACGAGATCAACAACAGAAACATTTGGCGTTGGTACCCGTAGCGCAATCCCGTTGAGCTTGCCCTTAAGCTCAGGAATTACAAGCGCAACCGCCTGAGCCGCCCCCGTTGAGGTGGGAACAATGTTGAGCGCTGCCGCCCGGGCTCGGCGCAGATCCCGGTGACTGGCATCCAAAAGCCGCTGATCCCCTGTGTAGCTGTGGGTCGTCGTCATGGTCCCTTTGACAATGCCAAACTTGTCGTTGATGACTTTGGCTACGGGAGCGAGACAGTTGGTGGTGCAGCTAGCATTGCTGACAACATCAAAGGCACTGGGATTGTAGTCTTCGTGGTTGACGCCCATAACGTAGGTGCCGATATTGCTGCCTTTGCCCGGCGCGGTGATCAGAACTTTTTTAGCACCAGCTTCAATGTGGCGGGCTGCCCCTTCCTGAGTTCTAAAAACACCCGTTGACTCAATTACTAAGTCAATATCCCAAGCTTTCCAGGGTAAGTTATTGGGGTTACGGTCAGACGTGCATTTGATGGTATTGCCGTTGACAGTGATGGTGTCAGTATCAGCGCTAATGTCTGCATCAAGACGCCCTAGCATAGAGTCGTACTTGAGCAGATGCGAATTCGTTTTCGGATCAGAAGTATCATTAATAGCCACTATCTCGAGCTGGCTGTTCTCACGGGTCAACCAACACCGTAAAAAGTTACGCCCGATGCGTCCAAAACCGTTGATCGCTACTCTAACCACTGCGCTTTACCCTCTGTCTTAATTTAATCAAGTTAAGTTTGATGTAAACGACATCATCATACACATTAGCTGGAACCCAGGGCAATTACCTTAAGGCTATCGGCTGCCTGGATCAGTCTTGCCTAGGGCCACTGATCGAAAGCATTGCGGCTGATTAGGGAAACAATCGCTGCCCTAACTTAGGCAGAAAAAATCAGGGCTATTTTTCTCTTTGACAAAAGAAAATTCGCTCAGCCCAAAGCTGATCAATTTCCATAACCCCAATTCTGAACTAATATCTGACAGTAATACGGCAGTTTGCCCTAAAATTCGCAGATTCTTACTGAATTGCGCTGGGGCGGCTGAAGTTTCTAGGTATAGACTATCAGTCAGTTCACTGAGTTGTTTAACTGAACTTGCGGATGAACCAGCAGTAGGGCTAGATCTGCGTTAGCTTTGCCGGGTCGCTAGCAAGAGAATTCAGGTATCAGGATAATTCCTGGTATGATATCGCGTGATATTGGTGTGGTGTGGTGTGTGAGGAAATTAGAATGCTGAATTCTGTAGATTTCAGCGGCAGGCCCTTCCATTTCGTTGGCGTTGGTGGAATCGGCATGTCCGCGCTTGCCTACATCTTGGCCAAGTGTGGTTTACCCGTTACTGGTTCAGATGTTCGTCTCAGTCACATTACAAAGCGACTGCAGAAGGAAGGGGTGCACATTTTCTGGCAGCAGCAGGAATCCAACCTGTCGTTTTTTCAAACGCCTCAGGCGATCGCGGCCTCAGCGCCACGGCAGAGTTCATCGTCACAACTAGGCCGTAACTTGGGAGTTACGGCGGCAGTTCAGGCAGCAAAACAGCCGTCGGCTAGTGCCGATCTCCTACCGCAGGTCATCTGTTCAACGGCGATTGATAAAAGCAACTCTGAGTACCGAGCTGCTCTGGAACTGGGCTGTCCTATCTTTCATCGTTCCGATCTTCTAGCCGCTTTAATGTCCCACTACAGCGGCGTTGCTGTAGCTGGCACCCACGGCAAGACAACCACCAGCAGCCTGATTGGATATCTGCTGCTCAAAGCTAATCTAGATCCCACCATCATCGTCGGCGGAGAAGTGGCAGCCTGGGAAGGCAATGCTCACCTCGGCCAAGGAGACTATCTGGTGGCAGAAGCGGATGAGTCCGATGGCTCCTTGGTTAAGCTCTCAGCTCAGATAGGCGTCATCACCAATATTGAACTGGATCACCCCGATCACTACAGCACCTTAGAACAAGTCGTCGGCATTTTTGAAACGTTTGCCCGTCGCTGCCAAACGGTAGTGGGCTGTATTGACTGTCAAACTGTCAAACAAGCCATTCAGCCGGACGTTTCCTACAGCCTCAACCCCGAGACTGATGCTGACTATGTCGCCGATGACGTGACGCACTATGCCGGCGGCACCCTCGCCACCATTTGGGAGCGGGGTCAGCGCCTGGGACAGCTACGCTTACCACTACTGGGTCGCCACAATCTGAGTAATGCCCTAGCCGCGATCGCGGTGGGGCGTTTAGTCGGTTTAGACTTTGCGCTGATTGCAGAGATTCTCAGCAGCTTTCAGGGAGCGCGGCGCCGGTTTGAACAGCGGGGATTGCACAAGGGCATTTTGTTTGTCGATGACTATGCCCACCACCCCAGCGAAATTCGAGCGACCCTTTCAGCCGCCCGCCTCAAAGCCAGTGAGGAACCAGAGCAGTTTCCCCAACGCCGCGTCATCGCTATCTTCCAGCCCCACCGCTACAGCCGCACCGCCACCCTACTCTCGGAGTTTGCCGCCGCTTTCAGTCAGGCCGATCAGGTGATCGTCACCGATATTTACAGCGCTGGTGAGAAAAACGTGTACGATATCGGCGGCTATGCGGTGACAGAGGCGATCGCCCAGCATCACAGCCAGGTTAAGTACCGAGCTTCTTTAGCAGAAGTGACGCAAGAGCTGACCCAAGAACTACAGTCGGGCGACATCGTTTTATTCCTCACGGCTGGCAATCTCAATCAGGTGATTCCTGACGTAATGGACTACTATCAGCGGCAGACCCACCCATCTTTAGCTGAAGCGGCTCAGCTTGCCTAAAATTCTTATATCGAGGTGCATGGAGTAATGTTGTTGACGGCTCGATATGCTATGGCCCCAGAGACTCACCCGATCAGCGAAAACTGTGCCATTCAGTCTCAGGTACCGCTAACTGGCTTGACTTCATTTCGAGTCGGTGGCCCGGCTGAGTGGCTGGTTTTTCCGCGTCAGCTTAGCGACCTGCAGGCTAGTCTGGAGTGGGCTAATGACCGCAATCTGCCCGTCACGTTTTTGGGGGCAGGATCAAACCTGTTGATTAGCGATCGCGGTTTACCCGGCTTAGTTATTTGTACTCGCTATCTTCGGCAGGCTGACTTTGATCAGTCCCAGGGCCGTATCTTGGCTGCTGCTGGCGAACCCTTAGCAACGCTGGCCTGGAAAGCTGCTAAGCGGGGCTGGCAGGGGCTAGAGTGGGCCGTGGGCATTCCAGGAACGGTTGGCGGAGCGGTGGTTATGAATGCCGGGGCACATGGGGCCTGTACGGCTGATATCTTAGTTTCAGCGGCAGTGCTGGACTCTGACGGCAAAACCTCTCAATTTTTGCCCGCAGATCTCAACTTTCGCTATCGGACCTCGGTTTTGCAGGGAGATACCCGACTAGTCACCCATGCCGTTTTTCAGCTTCAACCGGGAGCAGAGCGGCAAGCCGTGATGGCAGCTACTGCCGCTGACCTAGAGCAGCGCCGCACCACCCAGCCCTACCATTTACCTAGCTGTGGCAGCGTCTTTCGTAACCCCTCTCCCCACAGCGCTGGCTGGCTAATTGAGCAGTCGGGCCTCAAAGGCTACCAGATTGGTAACGCCCAGGTTTCGACTCAGCACGCCAACTTTATCTTGAACTGTGGCGGCGCTACCGCCAGCGACATTCTGCGCCTGATTCGCCATGTTCAGCAGCAGGTCGATACTCGCTGGTCTTTGCGGCTGAAGCCTGAGGTTAAGATCTTGGGAGAGTTTCAGCTAGCTTAGGCTGAAATTCACATCAGCGCTAGAATGATTAGGATTCAAGCGGTTTAATATTACTGTTTCGTAAAGCACTAGATAGATCATGACAAAAGGGCAAGGATTTGGCTTCGGCTTGGGCAAGATGAAGGAGCTGACAGAGGCTTTCAAGAAGGCGCAGCAGGTTCAAGAAGGGGCTAAGCGTCTGCAAGAAGAACTAGAGCAGATGGAAATCGAGGGGCAAGCCGGTGGCGGACTCGTCAAGGTAGTGCTGAGCGGCAACCAGGAACCTCGCGGCGTCACGATTGCGCCAGAAGCGCTCAATGAGGGAGCTGAGGTCTTATCTGATTTGGTGACAGCCGCCATGCAGGATGCCTACGTCAAATCCACCGCAACCATGCGAGAGCGCATGGAAGAACTGACCGGCGGTCTTAACCTACCCGGACTCTAGGCACCGCCGTCATGGTGACGAAACTGCTATTTGTCTGCTTGGGCAATATCTGCCGTTCGCCCTCTGCTGAAAACATCATGAATCATCTGATTGAGCAGCGGCAGTTGGGCAGTTCTATCATCTGTGACTCGGCGGGTACGTCGAGCTACCACATCGGCAGCGCACCTGATCAACGCATGTCGGCAGCGGCCCAGGAGATACTGCAAATTCCTCTGAGCGGCAGAGCCAGACAGTTCCAGGCAAAAGATTTGGCAGAGTTTGATCTGATTCTGGCAATGGATCGGGAGAACCGCCGCGATATTCTGGCGTATGATCTCACGGGCCAATATCAGCATAAGGTGCGCCTGATGTGCGATTTTTGTCGGCATCATACTGACAAAGAGGTGCCCGATCCCTACTATGGGGGAACTGAGGGTTTTCAGTATGTCATTAACCTTTTGGTAGATGCCTGTGACGGTTTGCTGGAGTATCTTTTAATACAGAAAAGCTAATGTAGTGAATGTCGGTGAATGTCGGTTTCGGTAGAAGTCCTCGACCTTGGCGGCAATCCACTGTCTCAGTAGTGCATCAAAGCAGCAATTATTTATCTGAGTTCAGACTAAGTTCAGATCTCAAGAGTAAGACAATTTACTGGCGAAAAGGATACTCTGTGACATGGGAGTTGGAGTACTTTTACTAGATGCCGACAGTAAGATTTCAACCGCTAATCAATCGGCAATTACTCTGCTCAATTTACCCCCTGACTGTCAGGGGTTTGTCTTTGGTCAGCATAGCCAGTTTGTCAGCAAGAATGGCGATCTGATTGCGGCGCACCAACTGCCGGTGCAGCGGGCGATCGCCCAGCAAAAATCCGTTTATGACTGCACGCTGGGGCTGCGTTCCAGCCATGCCGCCACCGATCGCTGGCTGACCGTTGATGTAGAGCTACAGCCTGCTGCTGCTGCTGCCGAACTCTGCGCTATCTGTACGCTGCGAGAGCAGGCAAAACCAGCGGAGTCTGCCCCGGCCTCCCAGGAACAAACCCAGTCGGAAATGGCCTCTTTGCGCGTTATCCAGGCCATGCGTCAGACTCTAGACTTGCAGACAATTTTCAACTCAACGGTCGAGGAGCTGCGCCAAACCCTGAGCGGCGATCGCGCGGCGATTTACCGGTTCAACGCTGACTGGAGCGGCGAATTCGTCGCCGAATCGGTTGCCGACAGCTGGTCGTCACTGCTAGTTCGTCAGGCGGAGCAGCCGGAATTGAAGCGAGTCAGCAGCGATCGCCCAGACTGCATCGTTCAGCAAATCAGCACCCCTGTCGGCTTTGTCAAAGATACCTATTTACAAGAAACAGCAGGCGGTATCTATAACCAGGGCCTGATCTGCCGCAGCGTTGCCGATATTTACGCAGCCGGTTTTGATCGCTGCTATTTGGAGCTGCTAGAACGGTTTCAGGCCAGAGCCTATATCATCGTGCCGATCTTTTGCCACGAAATCCTTTGGGGCCTGCTCTCGATCTATCAAAACGATCGTCCCCGTCATTGGCTTGCGGCGGAAACCGACATGATCGTGCGAGTTGGCAATCAGCTAGGCGTCGCCGTCCAGCAGGCCGAACTGCTGCGGCAAACCCGGCAGCAGGCAGCCGCGCTCCAGCAGGCCAAAGAAGCTGCAGACAGCGCTAGCCGAGCCAAAAGTGAGTTTCTAGCTCACATGAGTCACGAGTTGAGGACACCCCTCAATGCCGTTTTAGGGTTTGCTCAGGTTTTGCAGCAGGACAAAAAGCTGGGCCTTAGTCAGCGTCAGTCGGTAGAGATCATTGCCCGCAGCGGCGAACATCTGCTGACTTTAATCAACGATATTTTAGAAATGTCAAAAATTGAGGCAGGGCAGGTCAGCCTCAATCAGGGCAGCTTGAATCTAGCTAGCTTTCTAGATGATTTGGAGGAGATGCTCTGTCTTAAGGCCAGCAATAAAGGCTTATCGCTCAGTTTTACCTGTAGTGCTGATATTCCGCCGCAAATTATCGGCGACAAGGGCAAACTCAGGCAAATTTTACTCAATCTGCTTGGCAATGCCATCAAGTTCACTGAGACAGGTTTTGTCCGGCTCGCTGTACAGCGATCGCCCGCTGCCGACTCTGAGAGACTGCAGTTCAAGGTGGCCGACAGCGGCCCAGGCATTGCCCCAGAAGAACAAAGCCGCCTGTTTAAAGCCTTCAGCCAGACTCAAAGCGGCATGCAGGCTCAAGCAGGAACGGGGCTAGGGCTGGCGATTAGCCAAAAATTTGCCCAGCTCATGGGCGGCCAAATACAGGTTGAGAGCCAGGTAGGCGTCGGTACCTGCTTTACCCTAGAAATTCCGCTACAGGTGCCGGTGACGGTGCCTGCCGCTAGCCCTGATTCAGTCCGTTTACAAGGTCAAGTCGTGGGACTGGTTCCCGGCCAGCCAGCCTATCGCATTCTAATTGTGGATGATGACGTCTATAACCAGCAGTTGCTGAAGGAGCTGCTGGGGCAGATAGGCTTTCAGGTGACTTTAGCGAGTAACGGGCAGGAGGGAGTTGCTTACTGGCGGCAGTGCCGGCCTGATTTTATCTGGATGGACATGCGGATGCCGATCTTAGATGGCTATGATGCCGTTCGCCTGATTCGCTCTGAGCCGGACGGACAGACAGTGCCCATCTTGGCTTTAACGGCCAGCGTTTTTCGAGAAGAACGTCAGGAAATTTTAGCGGCAGGCTGCAACGATATTCTTTGCAAGCCTTTTCAAGTTGAGGATTTACTGACAGAGCTGCAGAAATATCTGAATGTGCGTTATCTCTATGCGGCAGACAGGTTACCAGAGGCCGAGCCAGAATCCCAAGCGACTTCTAGCTCCCAATTTGCTACGGCTCCTAATACCGTCAGCGCGTTGCTAGAGATGTCTGCGGCCTGGCGGCTTGAGCTTTATCAGGCCGCCTCTCAGGGTAGCGATCGCCTCGTGTGCGCTTTGACGCAGCAGCTGCCGCCGACTCAGGCTCCCTCAGCAGCTCAGCTCACCCACCTCGCTAACAACTTCAAGTTCGAGGAAATTATTCAGCTAGTCGAGCAGGCAAATAGTCAGTAAAAATAACGCCGCTTTTGAACAAAATGCGGGCACCCTAGGGTAGAAACCCTGAGAACCTTTCAAATTTTTGGGCATAGCCAGCGTCCGGTATCAGAGAGTTTCGGGCCAATTTTGAACTAACTAGCTTCATGCAAAGAATTGCCGCTGGTGTACTACTCCTCAATCAGGCAGGACAAATAACATTTGCCAATGCGGCGGCGATCGCCCTGCTAAATCTATCGGAAAACTATATCGGTCAGGTATTGGGCCAGCAGCAGTTTATCGACCCGCAGGGAGAACCCCTGCCACTTGAACATCTGCCAGTGCAGCGGGCTTTAGCCAGCCACCAAGCCTGTATCGGTACGGTCTTAGGACTCCACATCGCCAATCAGGCTGTTCCCCGCTGGATTCGCCTGGACGTAGAACCTCAGATGAACACGGCCAGCGCCTCAGTCAGTCAGCTTGTCTGTACCTGCAGTGAGGTAGCTGGCTTTCTAGATCAGGCA
>JAAHIC010000439.1 GCA_010671965.1 Leptolyngbya sp. SIO4C5 | reverse complement strand
TTGGCCGTGGAGCAGGTGGCAGGCATCCTGGTAAACCAATGTCAGTGGCTCATCCTGCAGCGGGTGTAGTTTGGCTGTTAGCCCTACTTCGGCTAGGAACTCCTGCACGTCGCGCACCTTGGCTGAAAAAGCGGCGGCTTTCTCTCGGTACTGCGGATCATGGCGCAAAATATAGCCGTATTCCTTTAGGGTGTGACCGCAGCCTGCCGCATTGATGATGATGTAGTCAACGTCTGTATCCTCAAAACTATCAATCATTTGACGAGCTAGGGCTTCGGCTTGAGCTTCCTCCCCTTGGTGCTCTGGTAGAGCTGAGCAGCAGCCTTGGCTTCTCGGAATCATTACTTCGCAGCCGTTGGCCGTTAGCACCCGCGCCGTCGCTTCATTGACGCCGGAGAAGAAAACCCGCTGCACGCAGCCTAAAATCATGCCAACCCGATAGCGCTTTTCTCCCTGAGCCGGAAGCTGCTCCGGTAGATTGTCCTGGAAGCAGCTCGGCGTCACCGGCGGCAATAGCGTTTCCATAGCGGCCAAGTTGGGGGATAGCTGCTGGAGTAGGCCGCTGCTTTGCAGCAGCTTGGAGATGCCTAGACGCTGGTAAAGGGCTAGCGGCGTCAACAGCAGTCGAATCCGATCTGGATAGGGAAAAAGTGAGAAAATCAGGTTTCGCAGGGCACTTTGCCAAAGTCCGCGCCTATGGTTGCGGCGAATTTGAGGCCGAGTAGCGGCGATGAGCTTGTCGTACTGGACGCCAGAAGGGCAAGCAGTGGTGCAGGCCAGACAGCCTAGGCAGGAGTCAAAGTGCTGCACTGAAGCAGAAGAGAGCGGAGCTTCTCCTTTGTTAATCGCGTCCATCAGGTAGATGCGGCCCCGTGGCGAATCATTTTCTTTGCCAATGACCCGGTAGCTGGGGCAGGTGGTCAGGCAAAAGCCACAGTGAACGCAAGCGTCAATTAGCTCTGGGCTAGGCGGCTCTTGCGCATCAAATCCCTGAATATTGGAGGCTAGGTCAGTTTTTAGCTTGAGTGGCTTTTCTGAGGTTTGCATTGCTAGCTATCAAAAACGCGATCGCCCCCTGAGAGGCAGGACTGTTATTCAGCTTATCGCGCTGTTCTCAGGTATGACCGGGTTAGAGATAGCAAGCCGCTAACCGCAGCGATCGCGGCTCAATTGCTGACATTGGGCGATGGGCTCAGAAAATTTCTTTACAGTCGATAGCGGGTCTGATGGCTAGGATCAAAGCAAAGACAGGCGCGATCGCCACGCGCGCCTTTCTGCCGCTACGCTGGGAGGCTCTGCCCATGTCCAACCGCTATTCCACCGCCTATACGTCCCTGCCTGATCCCTGGAAATCGGCCAAAGCCACAATTAAACCGTCGGTAGGCGATCGCTCGGAGGTACTCATATCGCCGCCGCCAGCCGCAAAGCCGCTGATTCCCGCCCATACCTCTCTTTCTCCGATTGAGGTGCTGCTGCTCGACGAACTGCGGCTGAGCGAATCAGCAAAGCTCAGCTCGCAGTTACAAAACGCTGTGGCGCTCTTGCTCTGGGCTAGCTAATAACCTGCTGGCGAATCAGTTCAAACAGCGATCGCAGTCCCATCGCCTCGCCTCCTTCCGGTCGTCCTGGCAGGCTGCGTAGGTTCCAGGCCATCAGATCAACGTGAATCCAAGGGGTTTGCGGGGTAACAAATTCCTGTAGAAAGAGAGCCGCCGTGATCGCGCCGCCATAGGAGCCGTTGGAGATATTGGAAATGTCCGCCACCTTGCTTTCCAGCAGAGCGCGGTAGGGTTGATGCAGGGGGAGCTGCCACAGCGGGTCATCTACTTGCTGGCCGATCTTGAGCAAGGCTGCTGCTAGCTCAGTCTGGCTGCAGAAAAAGGCAGGCAGTTCTGTTCCCAGGGCCACCCGCGCCGCGCCGGTCAGGGTGGCGCAGTCGATTAGCAAATCCGGCGACTCGCTACAGGCTTCCCATAGAGCGTCTGCCAGAATCAGGCGACCTTCCGCATCCGTATTGCCCACCTCGACCGTGATGCCCTTGCGCGATGGAATCACGTCCAGCGGCCGCATAGCGTTGTCAGAAATGCTGTTTTCCACGGCGGCGACCAGCACCCGGAGCTGTACCGGCAGCTTCAGCTGCATAATTAGTTTTGCCAGTCCCAAGACATGGGCCGCACCGCCCATATCTTTTTTCATCATTTTCATGCTGGCCCCAGGCTTAATATTGAGGCCGCCCGTGTCAAAACAAACCCCTTTGCCGACCAGGGTGACTTTCGTGGCTCCAGCTTCTCCCCAGCGCAGCTCAATTAGGCGCGGCGGGCGATCGCTGGCTCGCCCCACCGCATGAACCAAAGGATAGTTTTGCTCTAGGAGTGCCTGCCCGGTCACGACCGTCAGCTTGGCCCCGTAGGTTTCCGCTAGAATCCCGGCGCAGTCCTCTAGATGGGCTGGCCCCATATCGTTGACGGGGGTGTTGATCAAATCTCGGACGAGGAAGGTGGCTGCAACTGCAGCCCTCACATAGTCCTGATCGGCATTGGGGGGAAACTGCAGTTCGGCCACGGCTTCTGGAGCTGCCTGCTTATACTGATTGAACTGATACTGGCCTAGCTGCCAGCCCAGGCAAAGCTGAGTCGCTTCCTCTGCTGAGAATTCATCGGCCAAATAGTATGTCTGTGCTGGGAGGCTCTGGGCCAAGCTGCCTAGTGTCCAAGTGTCCAAAGTGTCGGGCTTCCCGACTAAAATTTTGCCAATACCGCCCTGCTGATCCGGGGTGATGCAGAAAGTCCCAGATTTCGCCTTGAAGTCAGACATTTCTAGCCATTGCTGGCTCTCGGCGTGATGCGTGGCAATATCGGCGGCCCTGATGAAAAAAATCGGAATCGCTTGTGACAAAAGAGCTGTCTCCCAGTAACTTAGTACGTCTACGCTGTATCAGAGTTTATAGCTTCTTAGGGGAGGCTAAGGGTAGCTTCTTCAAATGCCTTAGTGTGTTTCATTTAATCTTCATATAAACTCAAAACTCCCCACCTTAGTCAAGGCAGGGAGTTGAGGCGATCGCCTGTAGTTTTAGACCTTAGCAGTCATAGTAGAGCGCTAGCTCGTAGGGATGAGGCCGTAGCCGCATGGGGTTGACCTCGTTATCAAGCTTGTACTCAATCCAGTTGTTGATGAAGTCTTCAGTGAAGACGCCGCCGACGGTGAGGAACTCGTTGTCGGCTTCGAGGGCCTTGAGCGCGTCCAGCAGAGAGCCGGGCGTAGACGGAATCTTAGCCAGTTCTTCCGGGCTGAGGTCGTAGATGTCTACATCCAGAGGATCGCCAGGATCAATCTGATTCTTGATACCGTCGATACCGGCGCAAAGCATCGCCGCAAAGGCCAGGTAAGGATTCGAGGTGGCATCGGGGCAGCGGAACTCTAGGCGCTTAGCCTTGGGGCTGTCGCCAGAGAGGGGAATCCGCACAGAGGCCGAACGGTTGCCCTGAGAGTAAGCCAGGTTCACCGGAGCCTCAAAGCCCGGTACTAAACGCTTATAGGAGTTAGTGGTGGGGTTAGTAAAGGCTAGCAGTGCCGGGGCGTGCTTAAGGATGCCGCCGATGTACCAGAGGGCCGTTTGGCTCAGCCCGGCGTACTTGTCACCGGCGAAGGTGGGTTCGCCGTTGTTCCAGATGGACTGGTGGGTGTGCATCCCAGAACCGTTGTCGTTAAACAAAGGCTTGGGCATGAAGGTGACGGTCTTGCCGTACTTCTTGGCGACGTTCTTGATGCAGTACTTGTAGATCATCAGCCAGTCTGCGGCCTGAACCAGCTCACCGAAGCGGATACCCAGTTCGCACTGACCGCCGGTTGCCACTTCGTGGTGGTGCTTCTCGATCGGTACGCCCAGAGACCCCATTGACAGCAGCATTTCAGTCCGCATGTCTTGGGAGGTATCGGTCGGCGCTACGGGGAAGTAGCCTTCCTTGTAACGAGGCTTATAGCCCAGATTACCGCCTTCTTCAACCTTACCCGTGTTCCAGCGGCCCTCAACGCTGTCTACGTAGTAGTAGGCAGAATGCTCGTTTTGGTCGAAGCGAACGTCATCGAAGATGAAGAACTCAGCTTCGGGGCCGAAGAAAGCAGTGTCACCGATGCCGGTAGAACTGAGATAGTCAACGGCTTTGGTGGCGATCGCGCGGGGGCAGCGCTCATACAGTTCACCCGTACGAGGCTCTTTGATGGTGCAGACCATGCTCAGGGTCGGCTCCTTCATGAAGGGGTCGATCCAAGCCGTGTCTGGATCGGGCACCATCATCATGTCGGACTCGTTGATAGCTTTCCAACCGCGAATGCTGGAGCCGTCAAAAGCCACCCCGTCGGTAAAGCTGCTGGCGTCAATCTGACTCTCATGGACGGTCAGGTGCTGCCAGACACCCGGTAAATCAATAAATTTCAGATCAATTAATTGAATGCCTTCATCTTGAATCTTTTTCAAGATATCTTCTGCAGTAGCCATGAATTACTCCTTGCCGCTAGGTATCGTTATTCTCACAGATGGGGTTAGTGGCCCAGGTAGGGCACCAGATGGCTCAGCGATCGCAGAGATAAGCCTCAGCCGAGATATCTCAATACCGTCACTCAACTCAATCAACCCAATCACTCAGCCAGCGCTTTGACTTCGCCTCTCCACTTGTTCTGACAGCAAGCTGCGCCAGACGCTGTGATCATCTGAATCATCCTATGAA
>JAAHIC010000438.1 GCA_010671965.1 Leptolyngbya sp. SIO4C5 | reverse complement strand
AACCCGGCAGACGGTATCTATGCCCTCGATATTGCCCGCAAGACCAACGGCAACATCGAATCTGTCACCGACGCCGAGATTATTGACGGCATCAAGCTGCTGGCTGAAACCGAGGGCATCTTTACCGTCTGCCGGGTTGCCGATGGCAATAGACTTGGCGATGGTGTTGGGCTTGACCGGACTGACAAAGTCGCGGCCCTCTTTGAAAGCTTGGGCAATTGGAGAGCAGCCTTCCGCCTGAGCACCGCTGAAGCGTACCGCTTTGTCCTCCACCAGGCCAGTTTTGATGAATTCTTGAAAGCCCTTGTGAATCTTGGAGTAGAGAGAACCGGAGGCCAAAGGCGCAACGATGTGATCGGGCAGCTGCCAGCCAAGCTGCTCAGCGACTTCAAACCCTAATGTCTTCGATCCTTCCGAATAATAGGGACGCAGGTTGATATTGACAAAGCCCCAACCGTGGGTGTTAGCCACTTCGCAGCAAAGCCGGTTGACCTGATCGTAATTGCCGTGAACAGCCATCACCGTCGGGCTGTAGATTAGCGTTCCCAGGACTTTACCCGCTTCGAGATCAGAAGGGATGAAGACGCAGCAGTCTAGTCCTGCATGAGCCGCGATCGCCGCGGTCGAGTTGGCTAGATTGCCGGTGCTGGCGCAGGAAACGGTGGAAAAGCCTAGCTCCTTAGCTTTGCTGAGGGCGACAGAAACCACCCGATCTTTAAAGCTCAGCGTCGGCATATTGACCGCGTCGTTCTTGATGTAGAGATTTTTCAAACCGAGGCGACGGGCAAGGCGATTGGTCTTGAGCAGCGGCGTCATGCCGGTGCCGACATCAATGGGATTGTCGGCAACGGGCAAAAAGTCTTTGTAGCGCCAGATAGACTTAGGCCCTGCAGCGATGCGATCGCGGCTGACGCGGCGACGAATTTCGTCGTAGTCATAAGCCACTTCTAAGGGGCCAAAGCAGACATCTTCACAAACGTGCTTGGCTCCGAGGTCATAGGTTTCACCACACTCGCGGCATTTGAGGTTGGTGAAAGTGGTTTTAGCAGTGAGCTGCTTTTCGATCGCCTGGGTCATAGTTCTAACTGCGCTAGGTCAAGACAACAACGTGGTTTTTAACCGACTTGCTGGATAGTATCACGCTCAAAAAATCATCGTCAAACATACCCGACTTTTTTTGTCGGGATTGAACTGGGCGTTTCGATAATTGGGCCTTAGGGGCAGCCATAATCAGGCTTAGAGTGTCAATTGTTTCTCTCCCTCGCCCCTCTATTCCGGACTCAGCACCAAATTATCCCGGTGCACCACCGTCTCCGCTCCGTCGTAGCCTAAAATCGCGGCAATCTTATCCGATCGCTGGCCGCGAATTTTCTGCAAATCGCGGTAGCTGTAGTTCACCAACCCGCGCGCAATCTCCCTGCCTGCGCGATCGCAGAGCTGTACCGCATCTTGGCTTTGAAACTCCCCTTCAATTTCAGTAATACCGGCTGCTAGAAGCGATCGGCCCGACTGCGCAATTGCTCTGACAGCTCCCTCATCCAGGTAAAGCTTGCCTGCAGGTACTAGGCCGTGGGCAATCCAGCGCTTGCGGGCATTGGGGAGTTGAGGCTGGGGGGCGAAGTGAGTGCCAATGTCAGCACCCTGCAGAATTTTCTCTAGGTTGCGCGGCGTTTTACCATCGGTGATCACGGTGCGAATACCGGCAGTGGTAGCAATGCGAGCGGCCTCAATTTTCGTCACCATGCCGCCTGTGCCCCAGTTAGTGCCGCGATCGCCCACCTTCACCTGTAGCTCAGCTAGCTGGGCTACTTTGTCCACCAGGCTGATAGGCCGCGCATCGGGATTGGAGCGCGGATCGGCAGAATAGAGCCGATCGACATCGGTGAGCAAAATCAGCCAGTCAGCCCCCACTAGGCTGGCAACCTGAGCGGAGAGGGTGTCATTATCGCCGAACTTGAGTTCATCCACCGCTACCGTGTCGTTCTCATTGACGATGGGAATAACGCCGAGCTGGAGAAGCTGGCGAAAAGTACGATAGCTATTGACATAGCGCGATCGCTGCACCAAATCGGTGCGGGTGAGTAAAACCTGGGCGATCGGCTGCCCCAGCGTCGTAAACAAATCATCGTAAACTCGCATTAGCCGCCCCTGTCCCACTGCCGCCACGGCCTGCTTCATCGAGATTGAGCGGGGCCGTTCCGTGAGTCCTAAGCGAGCACAGCCCACACCTACCGCGCCGGATGAAACTAAAATAACCCGGTGTCCTTGCTGGCGCAGGGAGCTGAGGGTTTCTACCAAACTGGCAATTGTTGAAAGAGCCAGGTGGCCGCTAGTGGGCTGGGTCAGGCTAGAGGTGCCAATTTTGACAACTAATGTGGAAAACTGCATAAGAGGGTTGGCATTAAAAGAGGGCGCTGACTTTTGGGAAAGCCAACGCCCTGCCGGTCTATAAATTCGCTTTTAAATTTCAGGATCTTTATTCGGGTTGATCCCGTTGAACACCTATATCTTCCTATCTCCAGAATCACTAGCCAATATTTCATAATATTTTTTTTATATTTAGCTAGATAGACAAAAGTAAAGAAACGTATCAGCGACGCGACTGCCGCGTTAAGCCTAGGGAGTTTTGAGCGAAACTCCCAGTAGCTGAGAAATCCAAACTTCAAATGTGCGCAGAGGATGCTTGCGTATTTCCTGGGCCGGGTTCATCATCGGCTCGACGAGCACCGTAAACATGCCCAGACGGTTGCCAGCCAAAACATCGGTAAACAGGCGATCGCCTACCATGGCAATTCGCTCCGTCGGCAGATTCATGGCTTCGGTCGCTTTTCTCAGTTTCCGCCGAGAGGGCTTGCCCGCTCCGGTAATATAAGGCACCTCCAGAACCTCAGCAATACGACGAATCCGGTAGCTGTTCATGTTGTTGCTCACTAGCCATAGGCTCACTAGCGGCTTCAGCTGCTCAATCCACTGCTGCAGCTCAGCCGTAGCCTGAGCCTGACTGAAGGGGACTAGGGTTTCATCTACATCGAGAACCAGCCCTTGCAGATTGTGTTTTTCAATCAGATCCGGAGTCAGTCGAAAAACCGATCCGTCAAGCACTAAGTCTGGCTGTAGCCACTGGATCCAAAACATTGCCTTCTATCGAGTAATAAAGTCGTCTAAGAGTAAGGGGAAAGGGCGAGCTAAATTTTTGCTAGTTGGCCGATTGCGCATCAATTTCGTCTCGAATTCTAATCTGAGCGGCCTCATGCTCTTGCAGCGTGCGGCTGAAAATATGGGTGCCGTCATAGCGAGCCACAAAATAAAGGAACTCAGTATCTGCTGGATTGAGGCTGGCTTCTAAACTGGCAAGTCCCGGATTGGCGATGGGGGTAGGCGGCAGTCCGGCGTTGAGATAGGTGTTATAGGGATTGGGCGTTTCCACCTGAGCGTAGGTCAGCGGGTTTTCAGGGGTTTGGCGAATGCCAAGACCGTATTCAACGGTGGGATCAGCTCCTAAGGGAATGCCTGCTTCCAGCCGATTACTAAAGACGCCTGCAATGGTAGAGCGCTCATCGGACACCACTGCCTCTTTCTCGATGATGCTAGCTAAAGTTACCCAGTCGAGCAGTTCCATAGCGTTGGGCTGCTGCTGATAGATAGGCAGCGCTGTGCTTTCAAAGCGATCGAGCATCAGAGTCATGATCGCCTCCGGGGTAATTTGTTCGGCGGGAATCTGATAGGTATCGGGAAACAAGAACCCCTCTAGATGAGGAATGTCTTTGGGCAGCCAGGGATAGCGCTCGGCAGGAATGGTTTCGGTGAGCTGCAAGAACTCTGCGGCAGGGAAAAAGCCCTCCTGCGCCAAGGCTGCAGCAATCTGTTCTCGGTTCCAGCCTTCAGGAATCGTAAAGCTGCGAGTAACGACTTCTCCGGCCCAGAGAATACCCGCAATATCCTCCAGCGGCTGGGTGGGTGAGAGCACATAGGTACCGGCCTGGTAGCCGCCCTCTGGCTGGCGCAAAAGCTGCCAGCGTGTCCACAGATTCCAGGCCGTAGAAGAGCGAATCAGGCCCGCGGCTTCTAAATCGCGGCCAATTTGCTGGCTGGGTGTGCCAATGGGAATTTCAATTTGGATGGCCTCTTGGCCCTCAATCGGCTCGGCTGCGGCAGAAGGCGTTTCTACTGGGTCGGTCGCCCAGCTCCACCAAGACCAGCCCTGCCAGCCACTAAACGCGATCGCGGCGGGCAGTAAAAGCAAATAGAACAGCCCTTTCCAGACCCGTGATTTCATAGCGGTACCTAAATGATCCCTCTAGAAAATTTGCTGGTGTCACCCTGGAGTTGAGACGCCGACATTTTAGTCTAAAACGTCGAACAGCTTATCTTCAATTTGGAGACGAACCTGCTGAAATTCTTCGGGGGAAACCAGCTCAATCTCACCTTTGGCATTTTCTTTTGCAAAGAACAGCAGCGGCTCCAGCGGCGTGCAGAGGGTGTATTCTTGATCTTCGTGAAAGAAAGTCGTCAAAATTTGAAATTCTTCGGTCTGCGGTTCCGGCTCTTCGTCAACTTCTAGCGTAAAGCAGTCTTCGTCATTCGGTTCCGGCAGTTCACCGGCTGCCGTTAGGGTCAATGCCGTTCGCTGCAAAATCAGGTCCTGCTCAGCCAGGACGGCGCGGGCAGTGGGAAACAGGGCGTCAATATCGGCTTCGTCAATATCGACTAGCACCTCATCTTCGT
>JAAHIC010000437.1 GCA_010671965.1 Leptolyngbya sp. SIO4C5 | reverse complement strand
CCGGCCAGCGCTAGGGCCGTAAAGCCGCCAAAAGACTGGCCGATGATACCGACTTGATCTAGATTGATGCGGCGTTGCAGATAGGAATCGGCCCTAGCGAAGCGGGTAAGCGCATCTAGAGCCAGGCTGACTTCCTGAGGCCGATTGATGAACTCATCATCCGGGACTACCTGGGTCGTACGTCCCTCGGCTAAGGCCAAAAGTTGCTCAGCGCTGCTGCCACCATGCTCAACTGCCAGCACCACAAACCCGTAAGAGCTAAGATAGCGAGCCAGGTAAGCAAACGTGGTGCGATCGCTGCCGAGTCCGTGAGAGATCACCACGACGGGAAATCGTCCCGGAAATTCCCGCGAAGCAATCTCGCTAACAACTGGAATATAGAGATCAGCCGGTGGATTGAACCGGCGCACAGTCAGCGAAACTCGGCGCAGGGCAAACGGTCCCCGCCGCTGAATTTCTCTGGGCAGGGAAGCTATGTCAGGGAGGGTCTGCTGCTGGGCAGCCTGCAGCGCCGTACTCTGTATCGTTGCGATCGCCTGGTTAGCCTCATTCACGGCGCGATCGATACCCTCCGCCACCGCTAAGCCGCGCAGCAGGTCAATGCGCACGCCCTGGGTCGGAAAGTAGCGCAGCACGTTGAGCAGCGTCAGCCCTTCTTCTGAATCAGCTGCCGCTAGCACCAGTGCCGCCCGCAGCGGCAGGAAGCCGGAAAGGCGCGCCGGCGTATTGATGACCTCGCCAAGCTGCTGCAGCAAAAACGTGCCTTGGGGCGTATGCAGAAATTGGGAAACCGTGATGACGTTGATATCAACTGGCTCAGTCAATACCGTGCGCAACTGCGCCAGCTGTTCTGGGGTTAAAAACCGAGCGTAATACTCTAGATCACTGGGCAGTTCTCCCTCATTGGCTAAAGTCTCCAAATCTTCTATCTCAATTGCTCGCTCAAACAGGCCAAAGGTGAGATAAATTCGCTCAGCCGAGACAGCAGGAGTTGCGATCGCTAAGCTTTGGAGAATACCAGCGCCCAATCCCCAAAAGCTCGGTGCTAGCCAGCGTTTGATCCCTAAAAAATATTGGCCCCTAGAATGCTTGGCGCTGGCAAATTCCCGGTGAATACCCACATTCATAAAACAGAGAAAACAGTAATCTGAGGGAACTATAGCCTCTATTGATCAAAAATCTCCGCCGCCTACCCGGTGATTGACTAAAATTTCAGCAATTTCCCTGAGACCGTGAAGTCTAGGAGCCTGTATCCGGAATTGCCCTGACTTGTTGCTGTAAGTCCGCTTCTGAAAGAACGGGAATGCCCAGCTGCTGCGCTTTTTCTAGCTTAGATCCGGCTTCTGTCCCGGCGACAACATAGTCGGTTTTCTTGCTGACAGCGCTGGTGACTTTACCACCTGCGGCCTCAATCAGCGCCTTGGCTTCACTGCGCTTAAGCGTAGGCAAGGTCCCCGTCAATACTAAGGTTTTGCCGGACAGCGGTTGCGGTTGCCCCAGGGCCGTCGTGTCAGCTTGCGCCGCTAGCTGAATCCCGGCTGCTCGCAGCGACTCAATCAGGTTTTGATTAGCGGGTACGCGAAACCACTGATAGACCGACTGGGCAATTTCAGGGCCAATGCCATACACCGCCGCGATCGCTTCAGTTTCTGCTGTAGCTAGCTGCGTGACTGTGACAAACTGCTCGCTCAAAAGCTGGGCATTGACGCTGCCTACGTGACGAATGCCTAAGCCATAGAGCACCCTCGACCAGGGCTTTTGCTTCGACTGGGCGATCGCCTCTACCAGTTTTTGCGCTAGCTGCTGACCCATGCGATCTAGCGGCAGCAAGTCGTCTACGGTGATTTCATAAAGATCGGCGATCGACGCCACGAGTCCTAGCTCCACCCACTGCTGCAGCCATTTTTCGCCCAGGCCGCTGATATCCATCGCGTCCCGGCTGGCCCAGTGAATCAGGGCACCCCGGACGATCGCTGGACAGGAACGATTGACGCAGCGGGTGACGGCCTCTCCCTCAGGTTTGACCACTGGCTCACCGCATTCTGGGCAGTGGGTTGGCAGCGAGAAAGAACGAGCCTCAGCAGGCCGCAGTTCAGGCAAAATTCGTACCACTTCCGGGATGATTTCACCCGCCTTGCGGACGATAGCGGTGTCCCCAATATGAATGTCTAGCTCCGCTAGGCGATCGGCATTGTGCAGCGAGGCGCGGGAGACAGTGGTGCCTGCTAGCTGCACTGGGCTGAGCTCGGCCACTGGCGTAATCGCGCCGGTACGCCCCACGTTAACCGTGATATTTTGCACCACTGTCGGAGCTTCTTCCGCCGGATATTTCAGCGCCACGGCCCAGCGGGGAAACTTTTGGGTAAAGCCCAGACGATCTTGTAAGTCTAGCGAGTTGAGCTTGACGACAACGCCGTCGGTGAGATAGCTGAGCTGCTGCCGCTCGGTAGCCCAGTAGGTGTAGTAAGCCTCAATTTCCTCAGTGCTCTGGCAGAGTTTGCGATGGGGATTGACTTTGAAGCCGAGCTTTTGCAGCAGTTCGAGGGCATCCCACTGGCTAGCGGGCAGGGGATGAGGCACTGCAGGCGGTGGGAGAGCGGGAGCGGACTGGGTGGGAGCGAGGGTTTCAAGCTGGAGGGGTTGGTTCCAGTGGGGGATGATCAGGGTATAGGCGAAAAAGTCGAGCTGGCGGCGGGCCACGACGCGGGAGTCGAGCTGGCGTAAGGTGCCTGCGGCGGCATTGCGAGGGTTGGCAAACAGAGTTTCTCCGGCAGCTTCCCGGTCTTGGTTGATCTGCTCAAAGACATCTAAGGGTAAAAAAGCTTCGCCCCGTACTTCAATCTGGGCGGGGGGATTGTGCAGTTTTAGGCGTAGGGGAATGCTGCGGATGGTTCTGACATTTTGGCTAATGTCTTCGCCAGTAACGCCGTCACCGCGCGTGACGCCACGGGTGAGGATGCCGTTCTCGTAGGTCAGGGCTAGGGCATTGCCGTCAATTTTCAGCTCAGCCACTGCTGCCACTTGCTCAATATCCGGTTCCAAGCGCCGCCAGCGGTCTTCCCAAGCCTCAAATTCGCCAATGCCAAAGGCGTTTTCTAAGCTGTAAAGGGGGATATTGTGGCGAACGGAAGTAAACTGGCTGGCGGGTTTTTCACCTACGCGCTGGGTGGGGCTGTCAGGGGTAATTAGAGCAGGATGCTGGGCTTCTAAGTCTTGCAGTTCCCGGTAGAGCCGATCGTAGACCGGATCTGCCATTTGGGGCGCATCTAGCACGTAATAGGCATAGCTAGCCTGCTGCAGGAGCGATCGCAGTTCACGGGTTCGCTGCTGAATTGCGGCTGAGGGAAGATCCATAGAGCGACTCGGCAAACAAACAAACTTGCAAACACAGCTAGCTCAACGCCAGCCGGACACCGAGAGATTGTAAGGCATTCTCTCTGGCATTTGCCATTGTCAGAGAGGCAATTATCAGCCAGAAAAAACAGGAGACAGAGCAAACAAAAAAGGGCGATCGCTCAGCTAAGCGATCGCCCTTTGTCTTCAGTCATCTACAAATTCAGTCATCTACAGGAACAACTAGCCTTAGACCGTTTGCGATCGGCGCAGGCCAAACAGTCCTAGCAGGCTCAAAGCCGCCAAACTACCTACCATACCGGGTTCAGGCACAGACGTTACCGCCAGTCCTATCAGCTGCTTATCGTCGTCACCAAAGTCTCCAATCGCCGTTGCCCCACCTGAGGCGAGATCAACGGAGTAGAGGGTAGAGCCAGAGGCCGCATAGGCAATATTCGCGCCTTCGGTGGGAGAAAATATGTCAAAACCCCCCAGGGCATTGAAATCAATTCCCAGACTGCCAATGGTGCTGAGGCCGCCAGCGTTCGCCGGATTTTGCAGATTCAGCGTGTCGAGAACATAGTCAATGGCATAGAGCTGAGTCGCTCGCCCTGCAGGAGCACCAAAAAAGGAGTTGGTATAGCCTACCGCCGTCACGTTGGGATCAACCCCAAAATTAGGATCGCCCGCAACATAGGCCAAGGTGCCGTCAGGTTGGACACCGGGGGTATTGGGGTCAAAGTCTGCAATCTCGCCCGTATCGACGTTGATCCGAAAGTTTTGGTCGTTGGTTCCCTCTAGCCGCAGGCGATCGGCAGCCGGATTAAAGTCAAACCCAGACTGCTGGCCGCCGCTGTAAGACAGCGGCGACAGCGTGCTTTGGAACGTAGCGGCTCCGGTTTTGATGTCAATAGTGTAGATATCGTCTGTATCAGTAATGCCATAGAGCAGTCGATTGGCAGGGCGAAAGTCAATACCCAACAGGGAACCGTTGATCCCGGTTACGTTGAGGGTTTTGATAGTGCTGGGATTTTCCAGATCAAAATACAGGATGGAATTGCTGTCGTCTAGCCCAAACAGCCGCGTGGTGGCTGCTTCAGCAGCCTGATGACCCAGCAAGCTGAGAGCTGCTGCCGTCATCAAGCCAGCGACGAAACCGAACTGTCTTACTTTCATAGAACCTCACAAAGGAGTAGCGGTATTCATAAGCAGACAGACAGCAAAAAAGACAATAGAGGTAGAGTCATCACTTCATAGAACAAGTAAGTCTGTCCAAGCTCTCCGTGTTTTTGCAGTTGTCTGCTAGTAATACGGAGGGGGCCGTCACGCAGATACTTCACCAAAACATGATTTATGAAAGTAAGACAGTTCGGTTTCGTCGCTGGCTTGATGACGGCAGCAGCTCTC
>JAAHIC010000436.1 GCA_010671965.1 Leptolyngbya sp. SIO4C5 | reverse complement strand
AAACCTGATTTAGCTGCCCTGGATAGCATTCCACATCAGGTTTTTATAAACCTCTTGAGTAATGCAGTTGATGCGATAGAGGAATCTCTCAAACAGCCTGCGACTCATTGCAGTCATATGGCTCTTACTCATCAGCCCCAAATTACAATTGGTACCTGCCTCGCGGACAGTCAGCATGTGATGATTGAGATAGCTGACAACGGTGTGGGCATCGCTCAGGAAATTCAGCAGCGAATTTTTAATCCCTTTTTTACGACCAAGTCAATTGGTAAAGGCACAGGTATGGGCCTTTCTATTAGCTATCAAATTATCACTGAAAAACACAGGGGGCAGTTGACCTGCACATCCGCTGTCGGTCAGGGAACCACTTTCTCAGTAATCATTCCGCTCTACCAGATAACTGCTAGCCCAAGTCAAGCAGTAGGGGGTGCAAGGCTTGTGCGATAGCAGCTAGGCATCTACTAGCTGGCGCTGTACTTTGTCAGCTTTAAGCATGTGGTAAGTAATCATGAGCTGGGTCAAGGCGAGGGGATAGCTTTGCAGTGTCTCCCCGGTTGTGCCAGTAACTTTACCAATGCTCTGGTTCTCTTCTAGGCTGCAGAACTGGCTGAGATAGGGCACCTCGTTGCAGAGGACTCGCTCTAGTTCTTGCACCTGCTCCGATGTCGCGTGACCGTCAATTTCTAAAACATCGACCGGCTTACCCATGTCGCGATCTAATCCCAAGCGAATCGCATCACCTAGATGATTGCCCTTGTCATTCAAAATATGAGTGAAATCTGGATGGGGAATTGTTGGCCGCAGGATAAGCTGCACGTTTAAAAGCAGATCATCCTGTTCTTGATTTTCATCGGGCGGATAAAAGCTGACGATTACGTCTGACCATTTGCGCTGCGGCCTAATAAAAGCTTCTGAGTCGGGTTCTCGCTGGTCTAGCTGTGTTCGGACCTGCTCTTCACTGTAGCCACGTTTTCGGGTGTCGCGCTTAATTTTCCAGCTATAGCGTAGGGATTCTGGGGGGGCTAGATAGACCTTGACGTCATAGTACTCACGGGCGATCGCGGTGGAGTAGCCTAGCAGCCCTTCTACAATCACAAACTTCTTGGGCTTGATATATTCCGGCGGATCAAACTTGCCCGTACTGTGGTTATAAATAGGCTTAAGGATGGCTTCCCCTTCTTGCAACAGGCGGAGATGCTGCTGAATGATATCGACATAGTTGCAGTCTGGATGCAGCGCTGAAATTCCCATCTCTTTGCGCTGCTGGCGATCGTAGCGGTGGTAGTCATCCGTGCAGATGGCAGTAACTTGATCTTCTCCCAGAATCTGGGCAATGCCTCGCGTTAGCGTTGTTTTACCGGCAGCGCTATCTCCTACGATACCCAAAATAATGGGACGACTCATGGTTCCTCCGAGGCAAGTGAATGAAGATTAAGCGGACTGGTCTAATTGTAGGGAGGAACGGGACGAGGCTCAATGTTTTCTTAATCTTCGTCGGCTGGTAGCGGCCCGAAAACGATAACTGCTGGTACTCCAAAAACTATAGAGGAGGTTCTATGGCTAGGTTGCGAAAACGTATCAGGGCAAAGCGGCTGTGTACGCAAACGCGATCGCTTGCCTACAGCAAAATGATCAAATTCAAAAAAATATTGAGACGTTTGCTTACTCACCTTGGCATTTTAAAAAGAAGTGATATAGTACAGAGGTACTGCTGGGGACAAACTTACCCAAAGCATCCTAGGGGAAGACCTATGACGACAGCCACTCAGTCTAAATCGACAACTAAGCGCCGCGCCGCGACTAAATCTGCAGAGGCCACTCCTGAGGTAGCCAGCGCTGGGGTGACGCGAACGCTAGCTTTAGATGCGGGCAACTACGATCTTAAGTTTTTTGACGGTGTCAGTCACCCCAAAGCAATTCGCTCTGTGCGCTATCAGCTACCACAGGGACGCGATCCTGTCCGCTATTCAGAAGCTTCCCCCTTAATTGAACTGCCTGATGGCAGTCGCCATCATTTTGGGGCGCAGGCTTATAAATATCGGCGACAGCAGCAGACCGTTATTGAGAACAAAGTGGAGCTAGCGCGGCTGCATCTCTACGCCTGCCTAGAGCCGATCAACGCTTCTCTATCAGAATTCCCGCTGCATCTCTACCTCTCAACCCCCGAACCCGCTAAGCACGCGGCGGCGCTTCAAGAACAGCTCCTAGGTCTGCACCAGTTCAATCGCAACGGTTTAGATTTCCGCATTGAGGTGGAGTCAGTAGCGGTTGAGCGCGAGGGCATGGGCGCTTATTATGCGGCTAAGCATCAGGGGCTGATACCTGACAGTGGCTACACCATTGTGATTGACATTGGCGGCGGTACCTGGCTGACGCGGCTAGTCGATGCCGAAGGCGAAGTCATTGACGAGAACGTGATGAACCGTGGCGGTACCTATGAGTTGGCAACGGCTATTAGCTTTGATCGCCGTTTGACTAATGACCTCGGCACCACCGCCGATCCCAGCGTCGTCATGGACGGCTTTCGCGGCAATCATGTCTATGCCGACACCGAGTTGAGCTGGGCTGACTGGCTAGATGAATATTTAGACCCCTGGTTCAAGGGGATCTTTCAGACGGTTAAGGCACAGTACACCCCCTATATGCCGCGTGTCACTCGTTTCTTAGTTACCGGGGGCGGCTCTCACCTAATTGCCCACCGCTTAGAAGGACGCAAATTATTTGCGGTTCTGGGCGAACCGCAGTTTGCCAATGTGCGCGGCTTGTTTTCACTTTCTACGGATACGCAGCTATGCATGACAACAAAGTAAGACTCAGTCCCGATATTCTCGATAAGGCCCAGCAGATTGCTAACGAGTGGGGCTTAAAAAACGCCAGAGCTGCAGTTGAGGCAGTCTTCCGCAAATATTCAGACGAATATTTGTACGGCAGAGCGCGATCGCCCGAAGGGTTTGTTGCCATCACGCCGGCACCTCCTAGTCAAGCGGCCAATGCAGAACCAAACTGCGAAGCCTTAGATGCCCTTGATGACCTTTTGGCCCTCTAGCTACTGATTGAATTTACAAATTGATGGGCTAGTAGGGCGATCGCCAGCAGGTAAGGGGGCGACAGGTTCTGCCCTTACCTGCTATTCATTAAAATGTTGCAAATTTGCAAACTACAGTTGACCCTCTAGCGGAGCCTGAAGGTGTTCGTACCATCCACAGACTCCTAATCCCCCAGAGCTGGTATCGGCAGTCTGGAAAGTGAGGTTATGATAGCCCTAGTTATCCCGATGTGCACCTGCATGGGGGATAGCTAAGGTTTTCGATTCTGTTTTTCTCAATCTCAGCCTCTCTCGTAGAGGCAATGGGATTATTTGTACCCAAAAGGAGAATCGAATCGATGTTTCAAGTTCCTCTCGACCCGGATGCCCAGGCGTCTACAAATTCATATGACTCTGGCTTCCGGCCTGATCACATCCGTCATGTCATTTGCGGTTCGCTGCCAGCAGCTAAGTCAATAATTTACATTCACCACAAACAGAGCTATGCCAAACCCAATGACTTGAGTGATCTAATGCCGACGAACCGCCCAAATGAGTGGTTTTCGATTGTTACTAAACAGGTAACGGTTGATTAGGTTCCTTTCGGCTACGCTCAAGGAACAAATTGACTGCGCTCAAGGAAGAGTCATAGGTAAGATTTCGCGCTGCCGATAGAGATTTTTAGCCTTTCTTTGTCAACAATATCGATTGATCGTTCAAGCTGAAGTGTATCCGCTACCCCATCAAGATTTAGACTACTGCTATCGCTCTACAGCACAGCTTGGCGATGTAGACTTTGGTGGTATGAAAATTTTGGCCGTTACTTAGCTTCACTATTTGGATATCTCAAGTTATCTGTCGAAGCGGTATCAAGCAATTATCAGCAAGAGTCTAAAACTTGCCTTGATTCTTCTAAAACAATAATGAATGGCCCCAAGTTTGTTCAGTTCTTTTCTCCAGTCATCGAAGCTTTGAAAGAGCTAGGCGGTTCAGGTCGCCCTGCTGAAGTGAGAGACGTTATTGCAAATCGGTTAAATATCTCAGAACAGGAGAGAACTGAATTACTTGATGGAGGTGCACCACGTTTTGATAATCAAGTTGCGTGGGCTAGGTTCTATCTTGTTAAAGCTGGAATTATAGATTCTTCCAAACGCGGCGTTTGGAGTTTAAGTGATAAGGGTAGGACAATCGAATCTTTATCATACGATAAGTCTCTTACTATCTTTAAACAAATACACTCAGAGTTTCAAAACAATAGTAATTCTGATGAAACCACTATCGAGTCTGACAAAGCGATCGAAGAAACAATTGCACCGAATCATACATTAGCTAGTGATGATTCTTCATACCGTAAGAAACTGCTTGAAATCCTGCTTACTCTTCCTCCGGCTGGTTTTGAGCGTTTGTGCCAAAGATTGCTAAGAGAATCTGGTTTTGAGCAGGTTGTTGTTACAGGGCGATCGGGCGACGGCGGTATTGATGGACAGGGAATCCTACAAGTTAATCTCTTTGTTAGTTTTAAGGTTTTGTTTCAATGCAAACGTTATACGGGTTCGGTATCGGTTTCACAAGTTAGAGATTTTCGTGGGGCGATGATGGGTCGAGCTGACAAAGGAATCATTTTGACAACTGGAACGTTTACAACAGATGCTCAAAGGGAAGCCGTACGGGATGGTGTTCCACCTATCAAGCAATTTTTCTCCATGAACTAGCTCGATA
>JAAHIC010000435.1 GCA_010671965.1 Leptolyngbya sp. SIO4C5 | reverse complement strand
TTTCCTGCTGCTGGCGATCGCCACAACCCTTGATCTAGCTACGGCCCGCGCCCGTTATTCCCGCTGGCTGCAGGCCAATCCACCCCGTTTCACGGCCCCAGCCGAAGTAACCACACTGCGTCAGCTCAAGCATCCGCTGCTAGTCTGGCAGGCCCAGCACGAAGAAGGCCACGCGGTTATCCCGATCAACGTTATTATTCAGCCACAAATTCGAGTCGTCGCTATCACCGGGCCTAACACCGGCGGCAAAACCGTCACGCTCAAAACGCTGGGCCTAGCCGCCCTGATGGCGAAAGCAGGGCTATTTGTGCCTGCCCGTGAACCCGTTGAGATTCCCTGGTTTGAGCAAATCCTAGCCGACATTGGTGACGAGCAATCGATTGAGCAAAGCCTCTCCACCTTCTCCGGCCACATTCGCCGCATCAGCCGCATCCTCGATCGGCTTACTGCTGCCCAGAGCGGGAATGATGGCGTTTCTGAGGAAATTATCCCGTCTGCAACCGAGGCTACCGGCGGTACAACAGACACGACGGTTTCCTCCTCACTGCCCACGACTGATCATCCCACCAATGCCCTAGTCCTGCTCGATGAAGTCGGCGCTGGCACTGACCCCTCCGAAGGTAGCGCCCTGGCGATCGCCCTGCTGCAGCATTTAGCCGACCACGCTCAGCTCACCGTTGCTACTACCCACTTTGGCGAACTCAAGGCGCTGAAATATGAGGACGAGCGGTTTGAAAATGCTTCGGTGGAGTTCGATGACATCAGCCTTTCACCTACCTATCGGCTGCTGTGGGGCATTCCGGGGCGATCGAACGCGCTCAGTATTGCCCGCCGTTTAGGATTAGACGAAACCGTCATTGCTCAGGCCGAAAACTATGTCGGCGCTGGCAGTCAGGAAGATGTGAATCAGGTGATTGCGGGCCTAGAAGCCCAGCGACGACGGCAGGAAAACAGCGCTGAAGAAACGGCGCGGCTGCTGGCTCAGGCCGAAAAGCTCCACGGGGAAGTCTCCACTAAGGCTCAGCAGCTTCAAGAACGAGAGCAAGATCTCAAGCGACAGCAGGAACAGGCTGTGCAAGCGGCGATCGCGGAGGCGAAAGGCGAAATTGCTAAGGTGATTCGACGACTGCAGCAGGGAGAACCTAAAGCCCAAGAGGCGCAAAAAGCAACTGCAGCCATTGACAAAATTGCCCAGCAGCAGCTTCCCCAACCGCCAGCGCCTAATAAGCCCAAGCCTGGATTTAAGCCAAAAACAGGCGATCGCGTCCGCATTCCTAGCTTAGGGCAAACGGCAGAAGTGCTGAGTGAGGTCGACAACGACAACCGACTGACAGTGCGCTTCGGCCTGATGAAGATGACGGTTTCCCTGGCCGAGATTGAGTCGCTCTCAGGCGAAAAAGCCGACATTCCGGCGAAAGCCCCCGCTCCGGTTGCCGCGATCCCACCCCCCAAAGCGCCAGCGGTGCGCACCTCTCGTAACACTTTCGATCTACGCGGGCAGCGGGTCAGTGAAGCTGAGGTAGTGTTGGAAGAGGCGATCGCTAGAGCCAATGGCCCCATCTGGATTATTCATGGGCATGGAACAGGTAAACTGAAGCGAGGTGTCCACGAATTTCTTAAGCGTCACCCTCAGGTAGATCGATGGGAGGCGGCAGCTCAGGCTGACGGCGGCACTGGTGTGACAGTCGCTTATCTCTAGGGAAGTCTAAGTTCTCAGGGATAGGATAAGAATGTTTCTAAGTGATAAGTATCACTTAGGAAAAACGTATTTTTTGATACGCTATTGCATCTAATTTGAAGCTTACTTTGAGCGATTAAGCGTGTGCAGCAACTGTCTCAACAACTTGAATTCAATCAGCTGCTAACCACCCTGACTCAGCGTATTCGCCAGTCTTTAGATATCGAAACAATTCTACAGACTACCGCAAACGAAGTTCGTCAATTTCTGAAAGCAGATCGGGTTTTAGTCAACCGCCTGCTACCCGACGGTCAGCAACAGGTACAAGTTGAGTCCGTAGCTTCCCCCTGGCCGCCCTTGCAAAATGTTTTACTGCCTGACTCTCAGCCATTAGGCCAACAGTTCAATATTTCTCAGGACTTTGTAATTGCCGATAGCGATCTTAGTACGGCGGTCATCGTACCAGCTTTTAGAGAGTGTCTGCAGCAGTATGGTGTCCAGGCAAGATTAGTATTGCCTATTGACTATGAGGGGGAGCTGTGGGGCGTTTTAGCGGCGCATCAGTGTCGTTCCCCACGCACCTGGAAAAAGACCGAAATTGAACTTTTACGGCAGTTAGCGGCTCAGGTGGCGATCGCCATTCATCAAGGTGAGCTATACCAGCAGGCTCAGGCCGAAATTAAGCAGCGTCAGGTGATTGAAAAAACGCTGCTAGAAAGTCAGTCTCAGTATGCCAGTCTGACTGAAGTAGTTCCGGTCGGCATTTTTCGCACTGATGTCGAAGGTAACTGTCTTTATGTGAATGAGCGCTGGTGTCAGATTGCTGGACTAACCCTAGCAGAAGCGCTAGGAGAGGGTTGGGTGCAGGGGCTGCATCCAGACGATCGAGAGATAATCTATACCGAATGGACAAAAGCAGCTCAGACCCGGCAGCCTTTTCAACTAGAATATCGCTTCAGAAATCGCGCGGGTAAAACCACCTGGGTGTATGGACAGGCCATTGCCGAACGCAGCCTGGAAGGCAAGATTACGGGTTATGTGGGCACCATCACAGACATTACGACCCAGCGAGCAACCGCTTTCCAGCTACAGCAGGCACTGCAGCAGCTACAGTTTCATTTTGAAAATTCTCCGCTTGCGGTGATCGAGTGGGATCAAAACTTCTGCGTGAAACAGTGGTCGAAAAATGCGGAGAGTATCTTCGGCTGGACATTTGCAGAAGTTGCAGGCAGAGAGATAAATGACTGGCAATTTATTTACGAAGCCGACGCAGAGGTTGTCCAGCAGGCAGCGGCAGAACTATTCAACCGTCAGACTTCGTGCAGTATTATCCATAATCGCAACTACACCAAGAGCGGTGGAATCGTTTACTGCGAATGGTATAACTCTGCCCTATTCAACGACGCCGGCGAACTCGTTTCAATTTTGTCCTTAGCTCAAGATGTGACCCAGCGGCAGCAGGCTGAGAACGCACTGGTAGAAAAAGAGGTTGAGACCCGCACCATTCTCTCGGCTATTCCAGATCTAATGATGATTTTGCATCGGGATGGCTATTACACGAAGCGAGTGCGCCAAAATTCAGACATCAACATTCTGGACGATACCTTTGATCCCATCGGTCAGCCGCTACAGACATTCCTCCCGCCTGAAATTGCCCAGCGGCATTTGGCAGCTTGTCATCAGGCTTTGGAAACGGGTGAAATTCAGCTCCACGAACAGCAGGTACGGATTGGCGATCGCCTGCAATATGAAGAGATTCAAACGGTACCCTATACCCAGGATACGGTTCTACAAATTATTCGAGATATCAGCGATCGCAAGCGATCTGAACAAGCTCTGTTTGAAGAAAAAGAGCTGGCCCAAATTACGCTGCGGTCAATCGGTGATGCGGTGATTACCACTGACGCCACTGGGCATGTGGTCTACTTTAACCCCATTGCTGAACAACTCACAGGCTGGAGCGAAGCTGAGGCTAAGGGGCGTCCGCTACTAGAAGTTTTCCAGATTATCAATGAAATTACCCTAGAACCTGCTCCCAACCCGGTAGAGCGCGTCCTTAGGGAAGGGGTAATCTTGGGCCTAGCTAATCACACAGCCCTGATTCACCGGGAGGGTACCCGCTCTAGTATTGAAGACTCCGCCGCGCCCATTCGCAATCGCAAAGGCACGGTGATTGGTGCTGTATTAGTCTTTCGTGATGTTACCCAGGCCCGCAAGCTAGCACGGCAAATCTCCTGGCAGGCTAACCATGACACTTTGACGGGCTTAGTTAACCGCAACTACTTTGAGCAAAAGCTGACTCAGGCACTTGAAAGTGCTCATCAGGAAAATCAGCACCATGTCCTCTGCTACCTTGATCTTGACCAGTTTAAGGTGGTTAACGACACCTGCGGGCACATAGCAGGTGACGAACTGCTGCGTCAGCTAGCGCGGCTGATCAGAAACGGTATCCGCACAATTGATACCCTGGCAAGGCTAGGCGGTGATGAGTTTGGCATCTTGCTCTATCAGTGTCCGCTGGACCGGGCGATCGCGATCGCGGAAGAACTGCGGCAGGCTGTCTATCAATTTCGCTTCGTTTGGGAAAACAATTCTTTTGGGGTGGGTGTCAGCATTGGCCTGGTTGTGATCAATGCTGACAGCCTCAACTTGGTGAGCGTCATGAGTGCGGCAGATGCCGCTTGCTATGCGGCCAAAGATGCCGGACGCAACCAGGTACAGGTCTATCAGCCCGATGACGCTACGCTAACCTATCAGCGCCAAGAGCGCCAGTGGAGCATTCGGGTTCGTCAGGCTCTAGAGCTGCGTCAGCTACGCCTGTATCACCAGCCGATTGTTTCTGCCACTAACAGCGCTAACCAGGCCCACACCGAGATCTTGCTGCGCATGGTGGATGATGCAGGGCAGCTAATTCGACCCTCAGCTTTTATTTCCGCCGCTGAGCGCTATGATCTGATGCCAGAAATTGATCGCTGGGTGGTCCGCAACTGTTTTGAAACCTTGCAGCATAAAACCCAGGCATCATCAAATTTTTCCTACGAACTGCATGCGCTCAATCTGTCGGGGGCA
>JAAHIC010000434.1 GCA_010671965.1 Leptolyngbya sp. SIO4C5 | reverse complement strand
TGCCTATTCGCCCCGTAAGTTAGTCCCCGTCATCTTTAAAACAGTTTGCCTACCCGTAGGCATTTTCTGCTTGATCTGGCCCTTGAAGTCGGAAAGAACCGTTGCGCAGGGATGTCTAACGACATAAACAACTGGAACTGAAGTATTTTTCAGCAGGGCATTGAATTGCTCGACAAAGGTAACTTCTTTAAAGATGACGGGGACTAACTTACGGGGCGAATAGGCTACCTTATACAAGCCTGAAAAGCTAGAAAGCAGACGAGATAAAACCCAGGCTTTGTTTTTGCCTACCGAGAAAAGAGGATAAGACTTTTGATTAAAGAAAGGAGGTTTGTCACTCAAAGGATGCGCCTTGAGCAAAGCTGTATGTATTTCTATAGCCTGAGACTCAGTTATTTTTCCTGATTTGAGGGCATAGCTCAGCTCAGATATTTTCGAGTCACAGTGCCGAAGTCTATTGAAGGGTTCAAAGCGATAAACAACGTCTGGATGACTATTAATTACCGTGCCAATCCAGGTTGTTCCAGAACGCGCCGGACCTACAATTGCTTTGACGTAATCTCCAGCAGCTTGCATGGCGATCTTACGAATAGAACATTCTAAATATTTTAGATGGAAAAACCGAGTTTCAGCGTTAATCTAAACCAATCTGTTGAATAAGATCAAAAATGGTTACAGACTAATTGATTCTTAAATACTAAAAAAATTGTTCAAAGGCCATACTGTCAAGTATCTCCTTACTAAAAAAACTATCATCTTTAAGTTCAGAACAGTTATGACGGTGGAAAACTGCACAGCAGACTAACTTGTGCATAGCCCCATGCTGAGCGTGCAGGCCGCAGGCCGCATTTAGCCAAAATCGTCATAGTTTTGGCAGACTTATGACTTCGTTTAACTCAGATTTCAGCGGCGGCGTGAATAAGTTCCCTAGGTTCAGAATTATTAACGGGCAGAACGCCGAAGCGCGGTTAATGATTGTTCGAGTGCTGAGTTTGATTTCATGAGTGCAGCTTCCTATTATTGGCAACTGGTGCAGCTTCAAAGCAGTGGTAGCTGCCGCATCGTTAAGCAAACAGCCGCTAAAGACTGGCTATATGCTCAATTTCCCCACCTGCCAGAAGCAACTGTCATCAGCGATCGCCCTTTGCAAAAAGCGCTTTGGCAAATCTGGCAGCAAGGTGAGGCCGCCGCCGACTCGGCGCTGCTGTGTCTGCGCTGCTTTGTGTCTCAGATTATCCGCAAAGCCTGCCTACAGCTCGTGCGTCAGTTTGGTGAGGCTCACGGCTTCACGGCAGAAGATCTCTACCCGCTCGTGCTAGATGACACAGGCGGTTCTCTAGGAGACTATCAGCCCCTGTCAATGGAAATTTTAAAGACTTACGATCCGGCCAAGGCCGGACTGGCAACCTGGACAACCCGGTTAGTTAAGCACCATCCGGCCTTAGATCGGCTGCTGCACGAACACAACCTTTATCGCGTCAGCGACTGGGCCATTCTCAATGACACCAGCCCAGAGCAGATTCAGCGCGTTTTAAGCGAGTTTCATCAGCGGACAGCCGCCGAGATTCAGCAGGCTGCACGGCTGCTAGAGCGCTATCACGCTGTCTACCGCCGCGATCGCCAGCGTCAGCTTCGTACCTGTCGTGGTCAGTCCTGTTTGCCGCCAACACTAGATCAACTGGCTCGCATGGACGCCACCATATCGCCCGATACGGTACTGTCAAGGCTGCAGGAAATCGCTCTACTCCTGCGCCAGTATCGCACCTATGTGCGCAATCGCTATTTCCCCACTGAGTCTTTAGATGCTGACGCGATCGCAGAGCCTCAAGCGCTAGAAACCTCAGAAAGCGAGCAGCTACAGGCAGATTTTTTGACCCGCTACCAGCAAGCGTCGGCAACCTGTCTAGAGCAGGCGATCGCCCAGGCAATAGAAACCGAAGTGGCTCGCCTCCAATGCAAAAAACCGCCCCGAGATCAGGTGTTTCTTGTGGCCCTGCGCCTATTTGTCTGTCAGGGCATCAGCATGGGAGCGATCGCCCCCCAAATTGGCTATAAAAACCAGGTACAGGTTACTCGCCTGATTCAAATGAAAGCTTTTCGTACCAATGTCCGCCACTATTGGCTAACTCAGCTCCGCCAGCAAACTCTCACCCTAGCCGAAACCCATTTAGAACCCGATCGCCTGTGCGCTCTCGACCGTGTCCTAGAAAAGCTTTTGGCCGAAGAGATTGACGCTGCTATTGAGCAATCCCAAGCAGAAGCTCAAAATCCTCAGCGCAGCGTTCCCACCAATCGCTTTGATCAGCAAGTTTGTCACTACCTGGACTGCAGCCTTTAGCTGTAGCGGGCTTCATCTTTCCATCAGGTACGAATTATGCCGCTTTCGACTGCTTCTACCCTCTTCACCCCACCGGAGTCAAACGTCATGACGGATACCCCTTTTGCCGACTTTGAGCCGCTGTCCCCCACCTCGGTTTCTCTAAACGATGACCAAATGAGCTGGGCTATTAGCGCTACAGAGTCAATTGCGGATGCGGCCCAGCACTGGCGGGCTTATCTGCTAGCTCTAGCAGTTGCTGGCTGGCAGCAATGGCTGGGCACAACGGCTACCGATCTGCGCTCTAATTGTGAGTCTCTGGCTGCGCCCTATGAAAGGGCGGTCTGTCAGATTGGGCTGGTGGCATCATCCACCGATCCTGCGCCCTCTCTAGGCAATTTTGATCACGAGTTTCACTTGTCGCTGCTGGTCAGTGGTAGCCTCAGTGACGAAGTGGTGCTGCTGCCACGGGCCGCCGTGACCGCAGCCCAAAGTCATTTCTACGTGCTGGTTGAAGTGCAGGAAGAACAGCGTCAGGTGGCGATCGCGGCCATCTTGCGTCATGACCAGCTCATGGCCCGCCTGCAGGCGCAGCCGACGATGCCGCTAGTGGGCGATCGCTACCAGCTCCCCCTGAGCTGGTTCACCACATCTTCCAGTACGCTGCTGCTGTTCCTGCGCCACGCAAATCCGGCCTCCTTACTGTCAGCCGCCGCTGCAGCGACAGAGCCTATTGCTTCTCTGCCGGACGCCTCTTACCCTGTCGCTGCCTCTGCTGGCGCCGCTCAACCTTTCCTCAACGTGGCGCACTGGCTACAAGATCAGCTCGACGAGCTGGCCCAGCAGTTTGCCTGGACGCTGCTGCCGGAACCAGTGCGAGCACTGCGATCGCCCACTGAAGAGTTTGAAACAATTCTCAGCGATCTAGAAACGAACGATATCGCTGTCCCCTCTAGGGCCAGAGCGGCCTTCACGGATTTGCAGTTGGGGGGGCTGCTTCTCCGCCTCTATGCCCTGACGTGGACAATCTATGACGATCCCAGCCAGCCAGAGTGGTCGCTGATGCTCTTTCTCGGCTCTGCCTCTGAAGATCCTCTGCCTGTGGGCACCGTTCTGCAAGTCCGCGACCAGGAGACGCTCCTGGCAGAGCAGACTCTATCCGATCAGGCTGCTAGCTTTTACCTCTATGCCCAGGTTTTCGGCCATTGGCACGAAACTTTTCAGGCCACCGTGGCTTTGCCGTCTGGCCCGCAGCTACACCTGCCACCGTTTGGGTTGGCGCTTGAGGCTTAGGGCAGCAGGGTGAGGGAGACAGGGAGAATGAGGAGGATGAGGGAGAAGTAAACATGGCTTATCATCTCACGGTGCGCAAAATTGAGCAGTCTTGCCTGTTTGACCTTGCCTGGGGCCGGGGGCAGCGGCTAACGGTGGTGCTGCCCTATCCGACTCAGCTCAGCTCCCTCTATCAGGCGTGGCAGCGGGCTTATTTGGGATATTACCGCCATGCTCTGCGTGGGCGTCCGGGGGCGGTGGGCAGGCTGACGGCTCCGGTCAACTGGCACAGCCAGCTCGGTCAGGCTGAGGCCAAGCTGCTTTCAGAGTTTCATCGCTGGCTACGACAGGAAGACTTGTTTAGTCTCCGCAGCGCCTTGATACCAAGCGAGGCTGCTGCGCCAGCAGTTGATTTATTTCTGACCTGTGAGCCGATTGAGGTTGCTCGCCTGCCCTGGGAAACCTGGGAAATTGGCGCTGAATTCGGGGCATCTACACCGCTGCGGATTACGCGATCGCCGGCAAATATCCGGGCAGAAACGCCACCGCGTCATTCGTTTCGGCGCGGCAAGGCTCGAATTTTAGTGATTTTAGGCGAGGACACGGGGATAGATCTAACGGGCGATCGCGCGGCCCTGAAATCGCTTCAGGCGATGGCTGAAGTGAGGTTCGCTGGCGGCGAGGCGGATAAACCAGCGGGCGCTCTGAAAGAGCAGGTAGCAGCGGCGATCGCGGATGCGCAAGGCTGGGATCTGCTGTTTTTTGTGGGTCACAGCGATGAAGCCAAACAGGTGGGAGGCGAGATTCTGATTGCGCCTCAGGTGTCCCTATCGCTGAAGGAACTCACTCAATATTTAGAGACGGCCCGCGATCGTGGTTTGCAGTTTGCCCTGTTCAACTCCTGTAGCGGTCTGGATATTGCTGATTCTTTGGTCAATTTGGGTCTAAGTCAGGTTGTCATCATGCGGGAGCGGGTGCATAACCAAGTGGCGGTGACGTTTTTGGTGCAGTTTTTGCAGGGGTTAGCCCAGCATCTTGATGCCCATGAGGCTCTGCTAAAAGCCTGTCGCTATCTCAAGTCGGAGAAGCGTATGCCCTTGATTACGGACTCAAGGCTTTAGCTGAGTTGCCGCCTGATGTAGTCGTCATCGTAGACGC
>JAAHIC010000433.1 GCA_010671965.1 Leptolyngbya sp. SIO4C5 | reverse complement strand
TCGCTGATAATCAGACAATGCTCAGGAGTTCAGGCTTTTGTGAAACTAAGGACTAAGATCCTAGCTGGCTACAGTTTCGGGCTAACCTTGCTAATTCTAGTTGGCTGTTGGGGCGTCTGGAATTTATGGCGTTTGGGCAAAGCCAGCGATGCCATTCTGCAGGAAAACTATCAAAGTATTCGCGCCGCAAACGGCATGTTGGACTCTATTGAGCGGCAGGACAGCGCTACCTTAATTGACTTGCTGAATGATGAGGCTGATAGCATCGCTTTGTTTCAAGCGAACGAAATAGACTTTTTGCAGTGGTTAAGTCGGGCCAAAGATAATGTCACCATTGCCGGTGAGGCCGATATTCTAGCAGCACTTGAAGCCAGCTATCGAGACTATTTGATCAGCGTGGCCGAGCTGCAGCAGCTAGATGAGCCACCCGCCGCCACAGACTTTTACCAGACGACCGTTCAGCCAGATTTTCTGGCTGTGCGCCAAGCTGTAGCTGAACTGCGCCAGCTTAATCAGCAGACAATGATTCAGGCGGCGGAGCAGGCGGGGCGCACTTCGCGGCAGGCGATCGCCTCTATGAGCGCGGCTGGTATTGGCGCAGCGGCACTGGGCTTTATGCTGAGCCTGATTTTTTCGCGGGCGCTGACTCGGCCCCTGCAGTCGATGAACCAGGCGGCGGAGCAAATTGCTGAAGGAAATTATGATGTTGCCTTGACAGTGCGATCGCGCGATGAGCTAGGACAGCTCGCCGCCAGCATCAACCGCATGAGCCAGCGGCTGAGCGAGTATCGCAGCCTCAACGTGAATAAAATCATGGCGCAGCAGCAGCGCAGCGACGCCATTGTCAACAGCATCACTGACGGCATTGTGGTCGTAGACGACAGCGCCCTGATTATTGCAATTAATCCCACAGCGGCCAGTCTCTTCGGCACTACGCCGACTCAGGCTATGGGTAAACACTGCTTGGAAGTGATTGACAATCGCTCCCTGTTTGAAAAAATCCAGGCTACGGCTGAGTCAGGTCAGTTCTTGCAACCTGAGGAAGATGAGGCTATTTTCACGGTTGAGCGCCAAACCACCCAGCACTACCGCTATTTAATTACGCCGGTCAAAACTGAAACCGGGCAGCGCTTAGGCGTGGTCGTCCTGCTGCAGGATATCACCCAGCTGAAGGAAATCGATCAGCTCAAAAGCGAGTTTGTGATGACAGCCTCTCACGAACTGCGCACGCCGCTGACGGGCATGGCGATGAGCATCGATTTGCTGTTGGAAAGCTCTCAGGGCAAGCTGGCAGAGCGGGAGCAGGATCTGCTGCGGGCGGCTCAAGAAGACGTGCAGCGACTGCGCAACTTAGTCAATGAGCTGCTGGATCTCTCCAAAATTGAATCGGGCCGAATTGAGATGGCCCGCGTGCCGGTTGATACTAAGCTGCTGATTGAAAAAGCGATCGCTTTGTTTCAGGTGCAGGTTGCAGAAAAGCAGCTTCAGCTCCAGGCCCAGACTGGCGACGGTCTACCCCAGGTCAACGCCGACCCTAACAAAATTACCTGGGTGCTGACCAATCTGATTGCCAATGCCCTGCGCTACGCTGAGCACAAAATTTTGGTTGCCGCTCAGCCTCAAGGCACTTGGATCCGGATTTCAGTTGCAGACGACGGCCCCGGCATTGACCCAGCCTATCAGGGACGCATCTTTGACAAATTCGTCCAAGTCGAGACCGATCGCGATACGGGCGGTACCGGCCTGGGACTGGCTATCTGCAAAGAAATTGTCAAAGCCCACGGTGGCACCATCTGGGTAGAGTCTAGCCCTGGGTCAGGCAGCCGCTTCAGCCTGACGCTACCGATCGCTGCTGCTAATCAACGTTCAACCGGAGATCTTGCCCATGTCGAAAGCTAAACTGCTTGTCGCTGACGACGAGAAAAACATTCGCTTAACGGTCGCTCAGTCTTTAGACGCTCAATATGAGGTAAAAACGGCGGTCAGCGGCCAAGACGCCCTCGATCAGCTGGCAAAAGACACATTTGATCTAATGCTGCTGGACATTCGGATGCCGGGTATGGACGGAGTCGAAGTGCTCAAACAGCTCAAAGACCGCCAGCCCGATTTGAAAGTAATCGTAATTTCCGCTCACGGTACGGTGGACAGCGCCGTTGAGGTGATGAAGCTAGGAGCGGTAGACTTTCTGCAAAAGCCGTTTACACCCCAGGAAATTCGTGATTTAGTAGCTCAGGTTTTGGGGCGATCGCTGCAGCCTCAAGACACCAGCAGCTACGACGATCTGATGGCTGCCGCCAAGGCCCAGGCCAGTCAGCGTAATTTTGATGCGGCTATTAGCCAAGTTAAGCAGGCGATTGGAGCGCATCCAGAACGCCCGGAAGCCTTTAACTTCTTGGGAGAGCTTTTGGAAGTCAAAGGCGATCGCCTCGAAGCTCTAAAAAACTATCGGGTGGCTCTAGACCTAGATCCCACATACGAACCGGCCCAGCAAAATCTGCACCGGGCCACCCGCAATCCAAAAACGCGGCCTAGTCTCTAATGTTTGACTAATTTTTCAACTCGCTTTCTTCTCTTATGGCAATGGCTAATTCTAAATATATTGTGGTGGTGGGCTGTGGCCGCTTGGGGTCAATTTTGGCTAGCCGTCTCAGCGCCGAAGGAAACAGTATCGTTGTGATTGACTGCAACGATAGCGCGTTCAGGTCGCTCTCTAGCGAATTTAGCGGCTTTCAAATTACCGGAGATGCCACTGAGATGGCCACCCTAAAAGCGGCCAAAGCTGATAAAGCTGACTGTCTCTTGGCCGTAACCGATCAGGACAACCTCAACCTGATGGTGGCCCAGATTGCCAAAAAGCTGTTCAATATTCCCACCGTCCTGGCCCGTGTGTTTGACCCAGCTCGTGAAGCGATTTACCGCGAGTTTGAGATTGAAACCATCAGCCCTACCCAACTTTCAGCCGAGCAGTTCGTCCAGGCACTTCAAACCAGAGGTGAAGTATCGTCATGAGAGTGATTTTAATTGGCAGCGGTAAGCTGGCTTACTTTCTCAGCAAGCAGTTCACCAGTAAAGGCTACTACCTCACCATCATTACGCCAGACGAAGGGGAAGCGGTGCTGCTTTCTCGCCAAGTTAAGGCAACGGTGATGGTGGGAGACGGCAGCAATCCGCTGCTGCTGCAGGAAGCTGAAGCCTATGGTGCTGACGTGCTGCTAGCCCTGACTAACCGCGATCAAGATAACCTGATTGCCTGTCAAATTGGCCAAGATCGCTACGGCGTGCCTCGTACCATTGCCCTAGTGAACGACCCGGACAACCGCGAGGTGTTCCAAAAGCTGGGGGTGACGATGGTTTTCTCAGCTACGGAAATTTTAGGATCGCTGATTGAGCAGCAGGCGGACTATCAGGATGTCAAAAATCTGGTGCCGATTAGCCAAAGCGACGTCACGGTCACCGAGTTTACGCTGCAGGATACCAGTCCGGCAGTAGGACACAAGATTCAGGATCTAAAGCTGACCGGAGCGGCCATCACCTGCATCATTCGCGGCGGGCGGGTGCTGATTCCCAGCAAATGGATGCATCTGCGCGCCGAAGATCGGCTCATTCTCGTCAGCGAAAGCGAGCACTATGGATCGGCTCAGCGGGCGCTGGCAGGAGGAGAGCCTTAATGCGATATCAGCAGTTTTTGCAGCGGCGTTACCGGGCCGTTTTGGCCTATACCGGACTGGTGTGCTTTATTTCAGGGCTGGCCATTCTGGCACCGCTGATTGCTTTGCTGGCCTATCCAGAAGAGTGGCGGCTCGCCTGGGGATTTTTGCTACCGGGTCTTGGCCTCAGCGGATTAGGCTTTGGGGTTTGGCGATCGCTCTTGCCCAAGCCTGCCGCCAGCCTAACACTGCAGGAAGGCTCTGTGATTGTGGTGCTGGCTTGGCTGCTAGCCATTTTGTTCGGCACCGTTCCTTTTTTACTGCTAGACGGGCTTAACTTTACGCAGGCAGCGTTTGAATCTACCAGCGGCTGGACAACCACGGGGCTTTCGGTCGTAGACGTGACGCAGACTTCTCACCTGATTTTGCTGTTTCGCAGCATCATGGAGCTGTTTGGCGGGGCGGGATTGGCAATTATTACCCTCAGCGCGATCGCGGGGCCATCGGGTTCTGGTTTGAGCAGTGCTGAGGGCCGCAGCGAGCAGCTTGTGCCCAACGTGCAGCGGTCAGCTAAGCTAGTTTTGGGGATTTACTCCGGCTATGTGGCGGTGGGCACCGTGGCGCTACGATTGGCCGGGATGGGCTGGTTTGATGCGGTGAATCACTCCTTTGCGGCCCTCTCGACTGGCGGCTTTTCCACGCGCCCAGACTCAATTGGCTACTGGGATAGCCCCGCCGTTGAAATTGTCACGATTGTGCTGATGATTTTGGGGGCGCTTAACTTTGTCACCAGCTACCTGCTGCTGACCGGACAGTTTCAGTCTGTGGTGCGCAATGGCCAGGTGCGGCTGCAGGCAATTGTGATACCGCTGTGTGCTCTGATTCTGTTTCTGGGTGTAGCAGCGGGCTTTTACCCGACAACTGGCAAAGCGGTGCGCGTCGCTATTTTCGAGACGGTGACGGCGCTATCCACCACCGGATTTTCTACCGTGGGCTATACGGACTGGAACGGCCTGGGCTGGCTAATACTGATTGTGCTGATGCTCATTGGCGGTGGGGCTGGCTCCACTGCGGGTGGGATCAAGCAGTTTCGGATTTACCTGCTTTACA
>JAAHIC010000432.1 GCA_010671965.1 Leptolyngbya sp. SIO4C5 | reverse complement strand
CTCTGGCGGCACCCTGTCTGAGCTGGTGGATCAGAGCTTCCAGCCCTATCCGCAACTGCTCAAGAATGTGCGGGTAGAAGACCGCGATCGCCGGTTGAACTGGCACACCCATGAGCGTCTGCAACAGGCGATCGCTCAGGCAGAAGCCGCAATGGGCGACCAAGGGCGGGTCTTAGTCCGCGCTTCGGGCACAGAACCCGTAATTCGAGTCATGGTAGAAGCGGCTGATGCTGCGATGGCTCAGAGCTGGACAGATCGCTTGGTTACGGCTGTCCAAACCCACTTGGCGGCTTAGGCAACGAGACAAAGGTAGCTAATAATTTGCAGGCACCTTTATGCTTGTCCATAGGGCCTGCTAGTCGGCTAAAGCTGTCTGGCAAGTCTGGGACACAGTTCTGAAACCAAATGAAGCTGAGCTATCGTTGGCGTCGTCGCCTAGTTCGTCTGCGGCGGCAGTTGTGGGGTTTAACTGAGAGCAATCAGGGCGACTGGGTCTGGCTGAAAACGAAGCCGCTGCCTGTAGCGACTCTCAACCGGGAGCTATGGCGCTGGGCCGAGCCTTCAGTCAACTATTACATGCTGATGTTCCTGTCGGGGGTGATTGCCACCCTCGGCCTGCTCGCCAACAGCAGCGCCACGATTATTGGCGCCATGATTGTGGCACCGCTGATGGGGCCGATCATTGGCATGGCCTTTGCCGTGGCGATGGGCAACCGCCGCCTGCTGAAGCGGGCCAGCTTTTCGATGGTGACGGGGGTATTGCTGAACGTGCTGACGGCCATGCTGATTACCTACCTAGTGGGCCTAGACACGCTCACCACCGAAGTGCAGGTGCGAATGCAGCCCACCCTAATTGACTTGGGGGTAGCTCTAGCGGCTGGCGCTGCTGGCGCCTATGCCAAGGCCCGCAAGCATATTTCAGATGCTTTGCCGGGAGTGGCGATCGCCGTGGCCCTAGTGCCTCCCCTCAGCGTCATTGGCATCGGCATTGCCTCCTGGTCTAGAACCGTCGCCGTTGGCTCAACTCTGCTATTTCTTACCAACCTAGCCAGCGTCATTTTCTGTGGGGCCCTGGTCTTTTTGGCCCAGAACTACGGCTCGCTCAATCGAGCCCAGCGGGGACTCACGGTTTCAGTGCTGGTCCTAGCGCTGCTGGGCTTGCCCCTGGGATTTTCCTTTCGCGATTTAGTGATTAAAGAGCGGACGCGGGCCAGACTCAACCAGCTCGTGCGACAGCGCACCTCCACGCTCAACAATGTCGATATTGAAAATTTGACGGTGCAGCGGCAGCCCGGTCGCGGACTGGCCGTTGAGCTAGAAATCTCCGCTCCTTCCAACAGCATTTCAGGTCAGGATATCGATGTTTTACACAGCTTTTTAGAAGAAGAACTGAATACCTCAGTTGATCTAGATGTCTCCGTAATCCCGATCGATCGCTTTCGCTCATCGACCAATCAGAGGCAGTAGATTACGAGCAAAAAGCCAAACAGACTTTGCCAAAGCGACGCCTTGTCTGCCCTATCTTCCTTACCTGCCTCATCCCTGCCCCACTCCCCCCTCACCCGTGTCAAGATAGGCTAAGAAGCTCTAGCATTTTGAGAAAGTTTTGCAAATTACGTTTTTAGGGACCAGTTCGGGCGTGCCGACGCGATCGCGCAACGTCTCTAGCATTGCCCTGCGCCTGCCCCAGCGGGCAGAGGTGTGGCTGTTTGACTGCGGCGAGGGTACGCAGCATCAGTTTTTGCGCAGCGAGTTCAAGGCCAGCCAGATTCGCCGCATCTTTGTCACCCACATGCATGGCGATCATATTTTTGGGCTAATGGGGCTGCTAGCCACCTGCGGCCTCGCCGGAAACGCCCAGCAGCAGCGGGTCGATATCTACGGTCCGCCCAAGCTGAACGAGTATTTGCAAGCCTGTCGCCGCTACTCCCAGACTCACTTTTCCTATCCGGTGCGAGTGCATACGGTGGAGCCGGGGAAAGTGTTTGAAGATGAGGAATTTACGGTTCACTGCGATCGCCTAGAGCACCGAGTTCCCGCCTTTGGCTATCGGATTACCGAGAAAGATCGTCCTGGTCGGTTCGATGTTAAAAGAGCGGCGGCTTTAGGAATTCCACCAGGGCCAATCTATGGTCGGCTAAAGCGGGGCGAACTGGTAGAGCTGCCCAATGGTCGCCGGATTCACGGCTCCGAGCTGTGTGGCCCACCGCTGCCGGGGCGCAAGCTGGCCTACTGCACAGACACCATCTTTTGCGAGCAGGCCGTAGAGCTGGCCGAGCAGGCTGACGTGCTAATTCATGAAGCCACTTTTTCCCACCAGGATGCTGAACTGGCCTACCAGCGGCTCCACTCCACTTCCACAATGGCGGCGCAGGTGGCTTTAGCGGCACAGGCTCAGCGGCTGATCATGACCCATTTCAGCCCCCGCTATGCTCCCGGCAATGCCATTCAGCTAGAGGACTTACTGAGCGAAGCGCGGGCAATTTTTCCTAACACCGTCATGGCTCATGACTTCTTCACGTTTGACGTGCCGCGATTAGAAGAAAGAGCGTCAAGCCCCCAGCCTTCCGTCGTCTCTTCTTGAGCTTGTCGAACCTTGGGGTAGTCAGGGCTGTTAGCGTAGTCAGCTTCTAGATGAGACTGAGCCAGCCGATGGCGAATATTTTTCAGATGAGAAGGGGTATCGACTGCCGAACGCGGTGCTGGAATGTCGCTGTTGGGCCAGGTCGAGAGATCGTTGCAGGGGCAGGGATGATCAGAAATTCCAATAGCTCGCATGGGAATAGGCATACTACAGCGAGCACAGGACGATAGCTCCCAGGCATCGCTGAGCAGTTCGGCAATACTCTGATCGGTGCCCTGAATATAGGCATCCTTGCCGTCGCTAGCTAGAATCTGCTGCCAGCAGGACTCAAATGCCTCGCTATAGCGATCGCCATTGTAGATAGGCTGCGGCAGGCAGGCATTGGCACTGGGGCCGACAATGACAGGCTTGCCTAGCTGAAACCAGTAAGCCAGATATTCCCGTACTTCTTGCTGTGAAGCCATAAGCTTAAAATTCCTGTTGCCGTCAATGGCGAAAGAAAATTGACATTAACACCTAGCTCCATCCTAACGCTACTCCTTCGAGCCAACGGGTTGAAAACATCGTCCTTAGCTGTTTCAAGTATCTGCCGCCGCAAACTTAAGATTCGCTATAGAATTTGCCTTCTCTAAGGCTCAATTTTAAGGCCAATTGTCTGTAGCTCCACGGCATAGCCCGCTACCGCTAGATAGGAAGCCGAGGCGATCGCGGCCACCGCGCGGGTAAGATCCCCCAGGCGATCGCGGAAGCTGCGCCCCACCGCATGAGCCGGAATCACGCCCCAGCCGGTTTCTTCCGCCACTAAAATCACCTCTGCCAGCGTGCTCTGTAGGCTCTGGATAAACGCCTGCTGCACAATGCTCCATTCTCCGTCCGGCAGTTCGAGGCAGTTGGTGATCCAGGTGCCGAGAGAGTCAATCAGCAGGCATTCATTGGCCTTAGCCTCCTCCAAAACATCCAAAAGGGCGATCGGTACTTCCCGCAGCTCCCAGTCCAGCGGACGCCGCTGGCGATGCTGTTCCAGCCGGGTCTGCCAGTCAGCATCATCTGGATAGTTTTGGGCCGTGGCGACATAGATTACCTGCTTTTCCGATCGCTGGGCTAAAATTTCGGCCCATTCGCTTTTGCCGGAGCGGGTTGGCCCGGTGACTAAAATAGTCTGGCTCATGCTTAAATTACTGCGCTTACTCTACTGAGACACCATAAAGGGAAATCTTAAGACTTTTCTAAAATCCCATTTGTTGAGAAAGTGGGGTGTGGACTGTTGATTAAAAAGAAATGACCAAGACCGCGTGGGTGTTTCCAGGACAAGGTTCCCAAAAAGTGGGGATGGGGGCTGACCTGGGCGATCGCCCAGAAGCCAAAGCCAAACTCGACCAGGCCCAGGAAATTCTAGGCTGGTCAGTGCTGGCAGTTTGCCAGGACGAGAACGACAAAGTCTCCAATACGCTCTACACCCAGCCCTGTCTCTACGTAATCGAGAGCCTGCTGACAGATTTTCTCAAGGCTCAGGGGCAGCAGCCGGACTGGGTCGCCGGTCATAGCCTAGGCGAGTATGCGGCCCTCTATGCCGCTGGCGTGTTTGATTTTGCGGCAGGGCTACGCTTAGTGAAGCGGCGGAGCGATCTAATGTCTCAGGCGTCAGAGGGGACGATGGCGGCCCTGATAGGCTTCGATCGCGCTGAGCTAGAGGCCAAGGTCGCCGCTACGGAGGGGGTTGTCTTGGCCAATGACAACAATCCCAGTCAGGTAGTGATTTCAGGAACGCCTGCGGCGGTAGAGGCAGTGATGCAGGGGATCAAAACCAAGCGGGCAGTTAAGCTCAACGTTAGCGGCGCTTTTCACTCGCCGCTGATGGCACCTGCTGCCAGGGAGTTTCAAGAGGTGCTAGACGCGATTGAGTTTAGGCAGGCCCAGGTGCCCGTATTGTCAAATGTTGATCCAACACCGAGTATCGAGGCCGCTACGCTGAAGCAGCGCCTTTCCCAGCAGATAACAGGTCCGGTACGCTGGCGCGAAATTTCCTTGGCCATGTCAGAAGGGGGCATTGAGCGCGTGGTGGAGGTGGGTCCCGGCAATGTCTTGACTGGACTGATTAAGCGCACCTGTAAGGGGCTGCAGCTCGAAAATATCAGCAGCGTTGCCCAAATTAGCTGATATGGGCAGACCGCGCGAACCCGTTGCTAGA